>DASTZC010000149.1 GCA_035764505.1 Candidatus Polarisedimenticolia bacterium | reverse complement strand
TCCTCGCTCTGGGGGTGGGACTGGGCGGGGACGGCCGTTACGGAGCGATGCTGCACGCCGTGAATCACTCGCTGACCAAGGCGTGCCTCTTCCTGGTGGCGGGCAACGTGCTCGCCGCCTACCGGACCAAATCGGCGCTCGAAGTCCGCGGCATGGTGCGCGTGATCCCGTGGTCGGGGGTTTTGTGGGTCGCGGGATTTCTCGCCATCACCGGCTCGCCACCTTTCGGAGTGTTTCTCAGCGAGCTGGTGATCCTGAAGGCCGCCCTCGACGGCGGGCATCCGCTGGTGGCCGTGATCTACCTCGCCCTGCTGACCGTGATATTCATCGGCATGCTGGCCATCGTGCTGCGCATGGCCCAGCCGGGCGAGACGCCGGCGCTGCTGCCGCGCCGGACGGGGAAGCGGGAGGAGATCTCGGCCGTGCTCCCGCCCCTGGCTCTCGCGGCCACGGTCCTGGTGCTCGGGATTTACGTGCCGCCCGCGCTGAGCGCCCTGCTGGCACGCGCCGGCGAATCGCTGGAGATGCTGCCGTGAAAGCGCTGCGCAACGGCACCTCGATCGAGGAGCGGGCCCTTCCCGTGCTTCCGCCCGAGGAGTTTCGCCGCGCCGTCCTGCGCGGGGCCGAAGGGGGGAGGATCGTCGCCTTCTTCGGCCGGCCGCTGGGGGAAGGGGTGCGCCTCTATGCGGTGCTGGCGGACGATGCGGCCGGGACGCTCGCCGCCCTGGCGAGCGACGTGGGCGATCGCTTCCTCTCCCTGACGCCTGACTGCCCCCAGGCCCACAACTTCGAGCGTGAGATCTGCGAGCAGCACGGCGTGCACATGGAAGGCCATCCCTGGCTCAAGCCGCTGCGCAGTCACGCGGCGCCCTACTCGTTTTTCCAGGTGGAAGGGGAGGAAATCCACGAGGTCGCCGTGGGCCCGGTGCACGCCGGCCTCATCGATCCCGGACATTTCCGCCTGCAATGCCACGGGGAGAAGGTGCTCAGCCTGGAGATTCATCTCGGCTACCAGCATCGCGGCGTCGAGGAGGCGCTGGAGAACGGGCCGGACAAGCGCGCGGCGCTGCTGGCCGAGTGCGCTGCGGGCGACACGACGATCGGCCACGCGCTGGCGTACGCGCTGGCGGTGGAGGCCCTCTCCGGCAGCATCGCACCGCCGCGGGCGCAGGCGATCCGCGCCATTGCCCTGGAGCTGGAGCGCGTCGCGAATCACGTGGGGGATCTGGGCGCGCTGGGAGCCGACATCGGGTTTCTTCCCACTGCCGCCTGGTTCGGCCGTCTGCGCGGCGAGTTCCTCAACCTGCTGGCGACCCTGAGCGGCAATCGCTACGGCAGGGGACTGATTCGCCCGGGCGGCGTGCTATGCGATGTTCCGGCGCAGCTCGCCGACGATGCCACGCGGCGTCTGAGCCGGGCGCGCGACGAGCTGCGGCAAGTGGCCGGATTGTTCTTCGAGACCTCCTCGGTGCGCTCCCGGATCGAGGGGACCGGCGTACTGACGCGCCAGGAGTGCAATGCGCTGGCGCTGTTGGGACCGGCGGCCAGGGCCTGCGGCACGCCGCGCGACGTGCGGCGTGACCACCCGCCCCCCGGCGCGTCGGCGCCGCCCATCCCGGTGGCCATAGCGATGACCGGCGACGTCTTCGCCCGCTCCCACGTGCGCTGGATGGAGACCCAGCACTCGCTGGAGTACTTGATCGAGGGCTTTCGCGCCTTGCCTGCCGGGGCGATTCGCGCGGCGTGCGGTCCGCCGGCTCCGGGGCGCCTCGCCGTCTCGCTGGTGGAGGGGTGGCGCGGCGAGATCGCGCATGTCGCTCTCACCGGCGAGGACGGGCGCTTCGCCCGCTACAAAATCAAGGATCCCTCGTTTCAGAACTGGACCGCCCTGACGCTCGCCATGCGCGGCACGCAGATCAGCGATTTTCCGTTGTGCAACAAGAGCTTCAACCTCTCCTACGCGGGGCACGACCTGTGAGCCTGCCCACCATCCGCTGGCACCAGGGGCACCGCACCATGAGGTTTCCCGACAAGCGGATGGCGATGCCGGAAAACGTCCGCGGGCGTCCGGTGATCGACACGGGCCGCTGCCCCGACGGCTGCCGGGCCTGTGCCGACGCCTGCCCGACAGATGCGATCCTCGTCGATGGGGGCCCCGGCTCCGCCCGCATCGATCTGGGACGATGCGTCTTCTGCCGGGACTGCGTGGAAGGCTGTCCGGAGGGCGCCATCACCTACGGTCGCGACCACCGCATGGCGTCGCGCACCCGGGAGGATCTGGCGCTCTCCGAGGGCGTGAAGCTCGCCGCCGCGCTGGAGCGCAAGATGCTGAAGCTTCTCGGGCGCTCTCTCAAGCTGCGCCACGTCTCGGCTGGCGACTGCAGCGCCTGCACGGCCGAGCTTCAGGCGCTCGGCAACGTGGTGTTCGATCTCGCCCGATTCGGAGTCCAGTTCGTCGCCTCCCCCCGCCACGCCGATGGCCTGGTGGTCACGGGACCGGTCACGCAGAACATGCGGCTGGCCCTCGAGAAGACCTGGAAGGCAGTCGCGTCGCCTCGCCTCGTCATCGCGGTCGGGGCGTGCGCCATCAGCGGAGGTCCCTTCCGCGGCCTCTCCGCGGTGCACGACGGGGTCGAGAGCGTCGTGCCGGTGGACCTGTTCGTGCCCGGCTGCCCGCCGCACCCCCTGACGCTCCTCGACGGACTCCTGCGCCTGCTCGGACGCATCGAAGACAGCCCCCGCTGAGATGAGAAACCTGAAGTGACCGCCCTCGACAAAGAAACCTGGCTCAACTCCCCTTCCAGGATGCGCAGAAGATGGCGGTCTTCATCGGCGTGCCGCTGCTGGGCTACCTTATATATCCTGCGCCGCGGCGCCCTGGATTGGGGCTAATGCGATGGGCTCGGAGCCGCGCGAGGTCGAAAAAGTCCGGGAGCGCTTGCCCCTGCCGCTGAACCTCGCCCACTTCCTGCCGACCGGCTCGATCGCGCCGTGATCGTCGCCTACAACATGAGCGAGTGGCGTGCCTTCCTGAAGCTGTTCCGCAGCCCCCGCGGCGATGTCCTGGTCCTGATGTCCACCTTCCTGCTGACCGTCTTGATCGATCTCACCGTGGCGATTCAGGTGGGCGTCATCCTGGCCTCTTTCCTCTTCCTGAAGCGGATGTCGGAGGAGACGCGGGTGAGCGTCATCACCGAGAACCTGGGAGATCACGAGGAAGAGGAGACGCGCGACATCTCGCGCCTTGAGGTTCCTCCCGAGGTCGAGGTCTTCGAGATCTACGGCTCGCTCTTCTTCGGCGCCATGGATCGGTTCCGCGACGCCATTCGCCGGATCGAGAAGCGCCCCAAGGCGCTCATCCTGAGGATGCGGCACGTCCCCTCAGTCGACGCCACCGGGCTGCAGAGCATGGAAGAGCTGCTGCACGATTGTCGCCGCCACCACGTCGCCCTGGTCCTGTCGGCGGTTTCCCCCAGGACGCTGGAAACCATGCGGCGCGCCGGCTTCGTCGAGCGGCTGGGAGAGGAGAACCTGGCGCCCGACATCTTCAAGGCCCTGGAGCGCGTCCAGTCGCTGCTTGCCGGAGACCCCTCGGAAGGCGGTATTGCAGGGCCCCGCGAGTTTTCGACGGGGTCAAGCCACTGAGGGAAAATCCTGCTGGACTACCAGTCCGTAGGTCCGAATCGTTCCTTGGAGCCATCGAGCTTCACGAGTTCGACGAAGACGGCGTGGGCTCCCTTCAGGCTGCCCGCGTTGTAGGAGCTGGTGTATCTGCCGCCGCGCCCGGAGGTCCCTTCCTTGGCGGCGATCAGCGCATCATTGAGCTTCCACTCCGCTCCGTTGTTCTTCACGACGATGAGGTTGAAGCCGGCAGTCACGAGCTCGACGCTGGTTTCCCAGTCGACGGTGACCGCTCCGCGCATTTTGCTCGTCCCGATCATGGTGACCTTGTCGGTCACGGGCGTGATCGAAGAAGCCGGGATGGGGGTTGAGTTGAACGACACTTCAGGGCTGATCACCATCTCGCCGAGAAGGGTGTCGGCCGGCGGATTGATCGAAAGATGGTTGCTGTCCAGCCCGATGGCCATGGCGAGAAAGATGCAGTCGGAGGCGCCCGCGACCGCCGGAACGAAGATCGAGGTGCTGGTGACTTCGGTGCCGGGGATGATGAAAGGATCCAGGGCGCCGTTCACGGTGCCGCCATGGATACCATCTTCTCCGGCATCCAGAAGGCCGTTCAGGTTGGCGTCCTCGACGCTGTAGACCCGCCAGTTCGGGACCACGGTCAGCGTCCCGGAGGCTGGCGGTGCCGGGTAAATCCATACCCGGGGATCGATACTCTCGGGTGCCACCGGCGTGCATGCCCCGTGCCGGTACATCAGAACGCGTCCGATATACAGGTTCCGGGGACAGTTGCTGGCTTTGTCCTCCGCAATGAGGCAGTCATCCAGGAGCGGGATGGCGGAGGTCGAGCCGATCGACACCTGGACATTGGTGCCCCCGGAGGCCGGGCTCGCGCCGGTGATTGCCGGAACGGGAATCGGCGTGCAATTCACGGGAGAGGTGAGAAACGAGAGCGCGTCGGCGCCGCAAGGATCGCCGTCGACGGCGGGTGCGCCGGCATTGTCCAGGATGTGTGTCAGAAAGTACTCGTTGAAATCGACCGAAAGGAGGGCCATTCTCGCGACGTTTGGCACTGCCGGATCCACGCCGGTGATAACGAAATCCAGAACCCCAAGGTTGGCGGAACCGTTGCAGCCCGATGAATTCTCGGGGATGTTGGTGATGCAGCCGTCCCAGCGGGGGTCGTAGAAATCGGCATCGGCCAGATAAGACCCGTTTCCCGGGCCTCCGTTCGGGCCGTCCAGGAACATGTTGTCCCCGATGGTCTGGTTGGGACCGCTATCGTGGCCGGAAGCCTGATTCCCGGAATTCGCCTGATCGAACGCCCCGATGATTCGTTGAACCGCCCGGCCATGAAACCAGCCAAAGCCGACAGCGTTGGGACCGCATTGCTCGAAAGAGCTGGATAACCCGTGGAAGGGGGTGACGATGATCGGGCAGGTGGCAAAGGTCGTTCGAATCGAAAGGGTCATTAACACGAACAGGACACCTACTCGGAACGCCAGCACCTTCTTCGGCTCGCGCATCGGATTCTCCTCCCGGCCCGGATTGTCTCCGAACCCCACTTCGACATCTTTGGGAAATTGAGAATTCAGTATATGCCGATCCCCGGGCGGCCGCCGAGCAAATCGTGGGGAGGCGAGAAGGTGACAACCTCTGATGAGCGAGCAAGATAAGCCCTGCGTTCGTTGACAGGCGGCGCTTCCCGATGTTAATCTCCGCCGGTTCTTTAGCCCCATCTGCGACTTCCACGCCTTCGTGGCCATCACGGGGAGCGCCCTCCCGGTGTCCGACCACTTCTTCCCGATCCTCGTGCAGGCCACCATCGCGGTCGCGATGGCCGGCGGGATGATCCTTCTTTCGTGGCTGCTGGGACGGCGCGCCTCGAAGCGCGGGCACACCGATCTGACCCCCTACGAGTGCGGGCTGCCCCCCTTCCAGGATGCGCAGAGCAATCGCTTCTCGGTGAAGTTCTACCTGGTGGCGATGCTCTTCATCCTGTTCGACATCGAAGCGGCCTACCTTTTCCCGTGGGCCACCGTCTTCCGCCAGCTTGGCGAGCCCGCCTTCTACGAGATGGCGGTCTTCATCGGCGTGCTGCTGCTGGGCTACCTCTACATCCTGCGCCGCGGCGCTTTGGACTGGGACTGAGGCGATGGGCTCGGAGCCGCGCGAGGTCGAAAAAGTCCGGGAGCGCTTCGGCGAGGCCCTTCAGGAAGTCGTCTACTTCCGCGGCGAGGACACGCTGGTCGTCGATGCCGCAAAGATCGTCGATATCTGCCGCTTTCTGAAGGAAGACCCGGAGATGGGGTTCGACTTCCTGGTCGATATCACCGGGATCCACTACCTGGAGCGGGTCTACAGCTACGAGGTCGTCTATCACCTTCTCTCGCTGCCGCGCCGCCGGCGGCTGCGGCTGCGCACGCGACTGGGCGAGGAGGGGAAGATCGCCAGCGTCACCGGCGTCTGGCGCGGCGCCGACTGGCACGAGCGCGAGGCTTTCGACCTGGTCGGCATCCGCTTCGACAACCATCCCGATCTGCGGCGCATCCTGATGCCCGACGACTTCGACGGGCACCCCTTGCGCAAAGACTTCCCGCTGGAGGCCTGAGTCGGGCGATGCACGAGATCGAGCCGCAGCCGAGACCCCCGGATCCCCTCTCTCCCGAGACGGTCACCATCAACATGGGGCCGCAGCACCCCAGCACGCATGGCGTCCTGCGGCTGGTGGTGGAGCTGGACGGGGAGGTGGTGCGCCGCGTCATCCCGCACGTCGGCTACCTGCATCGCGGCATGGAGAAGATCGCCGAGAGCATGACCTACCACCAGTTCATCCCCTATACCGATCGGCTCGACTACCTGGCGCCGCTGTCGAACAACGTCGGGTTCGTCCTGGCGGTGGAGAAGCTGATCGGGCTGGAGGTGCCGCCGCGCTGCCGCGCCATCCGCGTCCTGTGCTGCGAGATCGCCCGCATCTCGGCGCACCTGCTGTGGCTGGGGACCGGGGCGCTGGACCTGGGCGCCGCCACCGTCTTCTTCCACACCTTCCGCGAGCGCGAGACGCTGTACAACTTCATCGAGATGATCACCGGCACGCGGCTGACCACCAGCTACCCGCGCGTCGGGGGCCTGGCGCGCGACATCCCGCCGGCGCTGCTGCCGCAGTTGCACGACTTCCTGAAGTCCTTCCCGGCGACGATCAAGGAATACGAGGACCTGCTGACGCGCAACAACATCTGGCTGAAGCGCACCGAGAACATCGGCAAGATCTCCGCGACCGACGCCATCGCGCTGGGCCTTTCCGGCCCCAACCTGCGCGCCTCGGGGGTGGAATACGACGTGCGCAAGGCGTTCCCCTATTCCGGCTACGAGCAGTACAGCTTCGAGGTGCCGATCGGCACGACGGGGGATTGCTACGACCGCTACCTGGTGCGCATCGAGGAGATGCGCCAGAGCGTCCGCATCCTGGAGCAGGTGGTGGCCAGCATGCCCTCCGGCCCGGTCAACGCCGACGATCCCAAGGTGGTCCTTCCGACCAAGCGCAAGGTCCTCACCAGCATGGAGGAGCTGATCCACCAGTTCATCATCGTCACCGAAGGGTTTCCGGCTCCGGCCGGCGAGGTCTATCAGGCCATCGAAGCCCCCAAAGGAGAGCTGGGCTTCTACATCAAGAGCGAAAAGGGGAAATCTCCCTACCGGATGAAGATCCGCTCTCCATCGTTCGTCAGCCTGCAGGCCATCCCGGAGATGGCGAAGGGGATGATGATCTCGGATCTGGTGGCGATCGTGGCCAGCCTCGATCCCGTCATGGGGGAGGTGGACCGGTGACGCCCAGCAAGGAAGTGCTCGCCAAGATTGACGCGGCGATCGCCGAGTACCCGCATCCCGAATCGGCGCTGCTGGCGATCCTGCACCTCATTCAGCAGGACCAGGGCTACCTCAGCGAAGAAGCCCAGGTCTGGGCGGCCGAGAAGCTCTCCGTGCCGGTGGCGCACGTCGCCGGCGTGGTGACCTTCTACACCATGTTCCGCCTGACCCCGCCGGGCCGCCATCACCTGCAGGTCTGCAAGACGCTGTCTTGCCGGCTGCGCGGCTGCGAGGAGATCCTGCAGCATCTCGACAAGAAGCATGGAATCAAGGAAGGGCAGGTGACGCCCGACGGCCGCTTCTCGCTCGTCCGGGTGGAGTGCCTCGGCTCGTGCGGCACCGCGCCGATGATGCAGGTCAACGACGATTTCCACGAGAACCTGACCCTGGAGAGGGTCGACGCCTTGCTGGCGGGAATGAAATGAGCCCCGAAGCCTACCGCCCGCTGCTGCTCAAGAACATCCACCGTCCCGACTCCGCCAGTCTCGCGGCCTATCGCGAGTCGGGCGGCTATCGCGCGCTGGAGCGGGCGCTGAAGGAGATGACTCCCGAGCAGGTCATCGAAGAAGTGAAGGCTTCCGGACTTCGCGGGCGCGGCGGCGCGGGATTTCCGACGGGGATGAAGTGGAGCTTCATGCCGAAAGGGCCGGGCGAGAAGTACCTGGTCCTCAATGCCGACGAAAGCGAGCCGGGAACCTTCAAGGATCGCCTTCTGATGGAGCGGGATCCGCACCTGGTCCTGGAGGGTTTTCTCATCGGCTGCTACGCGGTCGGGTGCCGGCACGGCTACATCTATATACGGGGGGAGTTCGTCTATCCCTACCGGATCCTGATGAAGGCGATCGAGGAGGCGCGGGCCGCCGGCTTCATCGGCAAGAACCTCTTCGGGAGCGGCTATGACTGCGAGATCACCGTCTACCGCGGCGCGGGGGCCTACATCTGCGGCGAGGAGACGGCGCTGCTCGAATCGCTCGAAGGCAAGCGCGGCATGCCGCGCCTCAAGCCGCCGTTCCCGGCGCAGGTGGGGCTCTACGGCAAGCCGACCTCGGTGAACAACGTCGAGACGGTGGCCAACGTCCCGATGATCGTGGAGATGGGGTCGAGCTGGTACGCCGCCATCGGCCGCCCCAAGAACTCCGGGCCGAAGCTCTATTGCCTGTCGGGGCATGTCCGCAAGCCGGGAGTCTACGAGTTTCCGTTGGGCGTGCCGCTGAAGGAGCTGATCTACGAGCATGGCGGCGGCATGCTGCGCGACCTGCCGCTCAAGGCGGTGATCCCGGGCGGTTCGTCGGTGCCGATCCTGACGGCCGACAAGGTCGACGTCCTGATGGATTTCGATTCGCTGGCCGCCGCCGGGACGATGCTCGGCTCGGCCGGCGTCATCGTCATGGACGACTCCGTCTGCATCGTCGACGCGCTGCTGAATCTGGCGCGCTTCTACGCCCACGAGTCGTGCGGCCAGTGCACCCCCTGCCGCGAAGGGACCGGCTGGTACGTCCAGATTCTCGAGCGCCTGGAGCGCGGCGAGGGGAAATCCTCCGACCTGGATCTGCTGGTGGACCTGAGCGATCGGATCCAGGGGAACACCATCTGCCCGCTGGGCGACGCCGTGGCGATGCCGGTGCGCAGCTACGTCAAGACGTTCCGCGACGAGTTCCAGTACCACGTCGACAACAAGCGGTGCCTGGCGAAGCCGTCGCCGGTCCTGGTGTAAAGGAAAGCATGCCCGATCAGCCCCAGCCCACCGATCAGGTCACGCTCAACATCGACGGCCAGGAGGTCACCGTCCCGCCCGGGACGAACCTGATCGAGGCGGCGCGCAAGCTTGGCGTCGAGATCCCGCACTTCTGCTACCACCCGCGCCTGTCGATCGCCGGCAACTGCCGGATGTGCCTCGTCGACATCGAAAAGGTCCCGAAGAACCAGATTGCCTGCTCCACCAAGGTCGCCCCCGGGATGATCGTGCGCACCCGCAGCGAGAAGGCGATAAAAGCCCGCGAGGGGGTGATGGAGTTCCTGCTCATCAACCATCCGCTCGACTGCCCCATCTGCGATCAGGCCGGGGAGTGCGTCCTGCAGGACTACTCCTTCCGCTTCGGCACCGGCGGCAGCCGCTTCGAGGGGGAGAAGGTCCACGGCGAGAAGGGGGTGCTGCTGGGACCGCACATCGTCTTCGACGCCGAGCGCTGCATCAAGTGCACCCGCTGCATCCGCTTCTGCGACGAGGTGACCCACACCAGCGAGCTGGGATATTTCAACCGCGGCGATCATTCGATCATCGGCACCTTCCCCGGACGCAGCCTCGACAACCTTTATTCCGGCTGCACGGCAGACATCTGCCCGGTGGGCGCCCTGACGGTGAAGGAGTTCCGCTTCAAAAAGCGCGTCTGGTTCCTCAAGAACACCGCGTCGATCTGCGCCGGCTGCGCCCGCGGCTGCAACGTCAACCTCGGGATCGACGAGAACCGCATCTGGCGGATGAAGCCGCGCGAAAACGACGCGGTGAACGGCAGCTGGATGTGCGACGAGGGGAGATTCTCCTACCAGCGCTACCAGGTGGACGATCGCCTGATGCGCGCCGTCTCCGCCGCGGAGGAGGCGGCCGGAGGAGGACGCGACCTCCAGGCCGAGTCGGCCTGGGAGCAGGCGGCGGCGCGGCTCGCCGAGATCGCCCGCCAGCACGGCGGCGCCGCCGTCGCCGCGATCACCTCGGGCCATGCCACCGTCGAGGAGCAGCACGCCCTGCGCGAGCTGATCCAGCGCGTCGGGGGGACCCGCATCGCGCTGCCGGTGCACGAGCACGGCGAGGACGACGACCTTCTCCTGCGCAAGGACAAGACGGCCAACTCCGCCGGCGCCCGCCTCGTCGGGGGCGCCAACATCAAGCTCGAGGATCTGATCGCGGCGGTGGAGACGGGCAAGATCCGCGCCCTGGTGGTCCTGCGGGAAGATGTCCTCGAGGGACTCGGAGAGCGCGGGAAGAAGATGCGCGAGGCGCTCGATTTCCTGCTGGTTCTGGATTGGCGTGCCACGCGCACCGCGCAGGCGGCGGATCTGGCGCTGCCGGTGACCGCCTACGGCGAGCAGGACGGCAGCCTGGTCAACTTCCAGGGGAGGATGCAGCTGCTGCGCCCCGGTCTGCGCCCGCCGGGCGAGGCAGATCCCGCCTGGAAGCCGTTGTACGAGATCGCCGCGCGTCTCGAGGGCGCGCCGTTCGAGGTCCCGAAGAGCTTCCGCGAGGCGTTCCGCCGGGCGGTGGCGCAGGTCCCCGGCCTTTCCGGCCTGGACACCCCGGCGCTCGGCAAAGCCGGCGTGTCGATCGAGCCGGCGCTCACGGGCCGGGGAGGCCCGTCAATAGAAGGCCGGAGCTAGGAGAAACGGTGGATTCCGAGACGATGGCCTTCCTGGTCGAGTCGGTGGCGAAGGTCGCCTTCGTCATCGCGCTCGTCATGGGGGCGGTCACCTATATGACCTGGGTGGAGCGGCGCGTCGCCGGCATCATCCAGGATCGCCTCGGGCCCAACCGCGTCGGCCCCGCCGGGCTGCTCCAGCCGATTGCCGACGGGATCAAGTTCCTCTTCAAGGAGGACGTCGTCCCGCCGCACGTCTACAAGCCTTTCTACATCCTGGCGCCGATGCTGATCTTCATCCCGTCGCTTCTCGGCTCGGCGGTGATCCCCTTCGGCAACAAGATCCACCTCTTCGGCCGCGATATCGACCTGCGCGTCACCGACCTGAATGTCGGCATCCTGTTCATCTTCGCCATGTCGGCGATGGGGGTCTACGGCATCGCGCTGGCAGGGTGGTCTTCCAACAACAAGTACTCGCTGATGGGCGGATTGCGCTCCTCGGCGCAGCTGATCAGCTACGAGCTGGCGATGGGGCTGTCGGTGATCGGCGTCCTGATGGCCACCGGCTCGCTGCGTCTGAGCGACGTGGTGGAGGCGCAGTCGGGCTTCCACTGGAACGCCTTCTTCCAGCCGCTCGGTTGCCTCATCTTCATGGTGGCCGCCTTCGCCGAGACCAACCGCGCGCCGTTCGATCTCCCCGAATGCGAGTCGGAGCTGGTGGCCGGGTACCACACCGAGTACTCCAGCATGAAATTCGCGATGTTCATGATGGCCGAGTACGCCAACATGATCACCGCCTCGGCGTTGATGGTGACGCTCTATTTCGGCGGCTGGCAGGTGCCGGGGCTGGCGGGGGCAGGCTTTCCCGCCTGGACCGTCTCCGTGCTCCAGGTCCTCGCGTTCCTCCTGAAGACCTCCTTCTTCCTGTTCCTCTTCGTCTGGGTCCGCTGGACGCTGCCCCGCTTCCGGTTCGACCAGCTCATGGACCTGGGCTGGAAAGGGCTGTTCCCCCTGGCGCTGTTCCAGATCTTCGTCACCGCCTATGCCATCCTGAAGGGGTGGCTGTGAGCGTGCAGATGCTCCTGGTCAACGTGATCGCGTTCCTGGCGATCTTCTCGGCGCTGATGGTGGTGTTCCATCGCAACCCGATGGTCAGCGTCGTCTTCCTGATCGTGAACCTGGTCTGCATCGCGCTCTTCTTCCTGATCCTGCAGGGGCAGTTCCTGTTCGTCATCCAGATCATCGTCTACGCCGGCGCCATCATGGTGCTGTTCGTCTTCGTGGTGATGCTGCTGAATCTGCGCCAGGAGGAGGTGTCGAAGCCGACCTGGAAGATCCAGCGGACCCTCGCCTTCGTGGGCGGGCCGCTGTTGGTGGCGGTGCTCTGGCGGGCGCTGTGGCGGCGCAGCGCACCGGTGGAGACCTTCACCGGGTCCTTCTCGAGCGATTTCGGCGGCGCCGAGGAGATCGGCCGGCTGCTGTTCACCGATTATCTGCTCCAGTTCGAGGCAGCCTCGGTCCTGCTGGTGGTGGCGATGATCGGCGCGGTCATGCTGGCGCGCAGGAAGGAGACATGATCACCTCCTTCCTTCCCCTGGTGGCCGCCGTGCTCTTCACCATCGGCGTGGTGGGCGTCCTGGTGCGCCGCAACGCCATCGTCATCCTGATGTGCATCGAGCTGATGCTCAACGCCGTGAACCTGACCTTCGCGGCCTACGCCTACGAGCTGCGCTCCATGGCGGGCCATATCTTCATCTTCTTCGTGATGACCGTGGCGGCGGCGGAAGCCGCCGTCGGGCTAGGCATCGTCATCGCCGTGTTCCGCAAGCGTCAGAGCGTCGACGTCGACGACGTCAACCTGATGAAGTGGTGAGGCTGCGTTCATCGTGCTGAAAGCCCTCTATCTCATTCCGCTGCTTCCCCTGGCCGGCTTCGTCCTCAACGGCCTGCTGGGACGGCGCCTGTCCAAGCCGGTGGTGGGAATCATCGCCTGCGGAACGGTCCTCGTGGCTTTCTTCCTGTCGCTCGGCGCGGTCATGCAGCTGGGCCATCTCGAATCGGTCACCCCGATCGCGGGACGCCTGGACGTCGACCAGGACGCGAAGCGCGTCACGCTGACGGCAGCCGAGTGGCTGCACGCCGGCCGCGGCAGGCAGGGGGCCGAGTTCTCGATCCCCTGGGGCTTCACGCTGGATCCCCTGTCGGCGGTCATGCTGCTGGTGGTGACCGGAGTCGGCTTCCTGATCCATGTCTACTCTGTCGGCTACATGGCCCACGAGGAAGGTTACTGGCGCTACTTCGCCTATTTGAACCTGTTCATGGCGATGATGCTGACGCTGGTGCTGGGCTCCAGCTTCCCGGTGATGTTCGTGGGGTGGGAAGGGGTGGGGTTGTGCTCGTACCTGCTGATCGGCTTCGACTACCCGAAGGACAGCGCGGCCGATGCGGGGAAGAAGGCCTTCCTGGTGAACCGGGTCGGCGACATGGGATTCGTCCTGGCGATGGCCTGGATCTTCGCCTCGCTGGGGACGCTCGATTTCACCTCGGTGATGGCGCAGGCGTCGCATCTGACGCCGGTGGTGGCGGCGGCTATCGGAGTGTTGCTGTTCTTCGGCGCCTGCGGCAAGAGCGCGCAGATTCCGCTTTATGTCTGGCTCCCCGATGCGATGGCGGGTCCCACGCCGGTGTCCGCCCTGATCCATGCCGCAACGATGGTGACGGCGGGTGTCTACATGGTCTGCCGCTGCTCGGCGATCTACCTGCAGGGGCCGCAGGCTTTGATGGTGGTCGCCACGGTGGGGGCGCTCACGGCGATCTTCGCGGCGAGCATGGCGCTGCGCCAGAACGACATCAAGAAGGTGCTGGCCTATTCCACGGTGAGCCAGCTCGGCTACATGTTCCTGGCGGCGGGCGTCGGCGCGTTCACCGCGGCCATCTTCCATCTGATGACGCATGCCTTCTTCAAGGCGCTCCTCTTCCTGGGCTCCGGCAGCGTCATTCACGCCATGAGCGGTGAGCAGGACCTCAGGAAGATGGGCGGGTTGAAGAAGACGCTGCCCATCACCTTCGCGACATTTTTGGTGGGCACTTTGGCTATCGCCGGCATCCCGCCGCTCTCGGGCTACTTCAGCAAGGACGAGATCCTCTGGAAGGCGTTCGGCGCCGGAAACCCGCTCGGCCTGGGCGGGCCGATCTTCTGGGCCATCGGACTGATCGCCGCCGCCCTGACCACCTTCTATATGTTCCGCCTGGTGTTCCTCTGCTTTTACGGCGAGGGGCGCATGGACCAGGAGACGGCGCACCATCTGCACGAGTCGCCGAAAGTGATGACCATTCCTCTGATCATCCTGGCCCTGCTCTCGGCCGTCGGCGGCCTGGTCGGCATTCCGGCCAGCCTCAGCTTCGGCCGTGACCTCAACGCATTCGAGCGCTTCCTGGCCCCGGTCTTCGAGCCGGCCGGCACGGTGGAGGCCGGGGGCGAGCCCATGAAAGCCGCCGCCGAATCGCATGCCGGGATGGCGCAGCTCGAGTACCTTCTGATGCTCCTCGCTCTGGGTGTCGTGGCGGTGTCCATCTTCACCGCCTATCGTTTCTACCGCGCGCGCCCCGAGATCCCGCAGCGCCTGGCGGCGATGTACCCGCGCCTCGCCGACCTGCTCGCCAACAAGTTCTATGTCGATGAGCTGTACGACCGGATCATCGTGAAGCCCTACTGGTGGAAGTGCAATCTGCTCGCCGCCTTCGACCGGCGCATCGTGGATGGCCTGGTGAATGCCGTCGGCGCCTTCACTGAAGTCTGCTCTCAGCTCTTGAAGCTCTTCCACACCGGCCAGGTGCGGCGCTACGCTCTCTGGTTCATGTTCGGCGTGCTCGCCGTTCTTTGGTATCTGGCATGATGTCGATTCCGGCCGCCCTCGTTCCACTCTCTCCCGTTCTCGCCATGGAGCTCTGGACCGCGGCAGTGCTGCTGCTGGTCTCTCTGTTCAAGCGCTCGGGCAGCGAGGCAGGCTATCTTGCCTTCGGCTGCATCATTTTCGCCGCGATCCCGCTGATGAAGCTGATCCAGGACAACGTGACGGTGACGCTCTTCTCCGGCGCCATGATCGTCGACCGCTTCGCTCTGATCTTCTGGATGCTCTTTCTGGCGACGGCGGGGCTCACGGTCCTCACCTCCATCCCGCTGGTGGAGAAGGACGGCCAGGGGCTGGGGGAGTACCACGTCCTGGTCATGTGCGCCACGATCGGCATGATGCTGATGTCGGCGAGCGAGAACCTCCTCACCTTGTTCCTGGGTCTGGAGATCCTGTCGATCTCTCTCTACGTCCTGGCCGGGTTCACGCGCGACCATGAGAAATCGGTGGAGTCCTCGCTGAAGTATTTTCTCCTCGGGGCCTTCGCCACCTCGTTCCTGCTGTACGGCATCGCGCTGATCTACGGCGTCACCCGCAGCGTCGACCTGCGCGGCGTGACGCGCGCCTTCGCGCTGCCTCCCGACATGCCGATCGACAGCCGCGCCATGCTGGGAATGGGGTTGATCCTGATCGGCCTGGCCTTCAAGTTGGGAGCGGCGCCGTTCCACTTCTGGATCCCCGACGTCTACCAGGGGGCGCCCGCGCCGGTGGCCGGCTTCATGGCGGCGGGCACGAAGGCGGCGGCGCTGGCCATGGTCCTGCGCATCTTCACCGTCGGCTTTCAGGGACCGCAGGCGCAGGCGAGCTGGGTGGCGATGCTCACCGTGCTCGCCATCGCCACCATGACCGCCGGCAACGTCGTGGCCCTGGCGCAGACCAACATCAAGAGGATGCTGGCCTACTCGTCGGTGGCGCACGCCGGCTACCTGCTGGTAGGAGTCGTCGTCACTTCTTCGGTGGCCGATCGCGCCGAGGCCCTCTCCGCCATCCTCTATTACCTGGCCGGCTACACCTTCATGAATCTGGGGGCGTTCGCCATCGCCTCGCTGCTGGGTAAGGACGGGGGGGAAGGGGAGGAGGCCTTCTCGCTGTACAGCTACTCCGGCCTGGCGCGCCGCCGTCCCGTCATCGCGGCGATGATGGCGATCTTCATGCTGTCGCTCACCGGCATCCCGCCGATGGCCGGCTTCCTCGGGAAGTTCTTCCTGTTCCGCGCCGCTGTCGACGGCAAGTTCTACCTGCTGGCGGTCATGGGGCTCCTGAACTCCGTCATCGGCGCCTGCTACTATTTGCGCGTCATCGTCAACATGTATATGAAGGAGCCCAACACCACCACCCCCGGCCCGCCGCTCACCGCCGCTGAGGGGGTGTCGCTGGGCGTCTCCGCCATCGCCACCATCCTCCTGGGCATCCTCCCCGTCTGGTTCCTGAACCTCACCCGCTCGCTGCTGTAGTCACGCAACCGGGACCGGTGGCGCGTCGTAGCAGGGAAATGGCGCGTTCTATCACTGACGGTGCGCGTCGCACGGCCTAGGCTTGGCACACTTCCGATGACCCTCACGCCATCGGGAGATTGGGCCGCGGGGGCGCGAGCCCTGGAAGGGCGCCGACCGCCCTGCCCGGGCTGGACGAGGAAGCGCCTCCGCGGCTCGAAAATCCCGCTTTTCATCTCCAAGTCCCAACAGGCCCACCACCCGCGGGCAAATCCCTCTTTCTGGTAGCATGAGCCGACTCGGGAGAGCCCATGCGGCCGTATGGTCCCAGTTCCCTCACGCGTGTTCCCCTCGTGCTGCTCGATCAGGCTCAAAGTCTGGGCGCCGATCGACGTTCTCTGATGGCCGCAGCCGGCCTGACGGCGGCGGAGCTGAAGGATCCCGACGGCAGGATCCCGTCCGAGAAGGTATGGAAGCTCTGGCACGCCCTGGCGCAGCAAATCCCCGACGAGGCTCTTGGGCTGACATTGATGGAGGGAAAGGGTCCGGCCGCGCCTTTCGGACTGGTGAGCTACTCGCTCTACTACAGCCGAACGCTGAAGCGCGCCCTGCACCGACTCTCCCGCTACAGCTCTATCGTCGCCGAAACCGTCCGCCTCCACGTGGAGACGGACGACGATCAATGCCGCATCGTCCTGGAGTCCGACCCGCATTTCGAGACGCTGCGCCACCCGATCGATCTCCGACTCGCGAACATCGTGGCCCTTCTGCGCCAGCTCTCGGGAAACCCGCTGTCGCCCGTGGAAGTGGAGCTCCCTTATCCGAAGCTGAAGGACGTCTCCCATCATCGTCGCTTCTTCACGGCGCCCCTACGCTTCGGTCAGCCCAAAGCAGCCCTGCGCTATCGCGCCGCGCAGATGGAGATGCCGGTGCTGCAGGCTGACGAGACGCTCGCCGGCTACCTCGACCGGCTGGCCGAGCAGAAGCTGCGCGAGCTGGAGGAGCGGACCTGGACCGGCCGCGTAAGCCGCGCCCTGTGGACCGAGCTCAGCAGCGGCGCGCCTTCGCTGGAGCACATCGCCTCGATCCTGTCGGTCAGCCCCCGAACGCTGCAGCGCTCTCTGAGTGAAGAGGGAACTTCATTCCGCCAGGTCCTGGAGGACCTGCGCCGCCGGATGTCCGGCGCCTTGTTGCATCGCAAAGGAATCGCCGCTTCCGAGGTGGCGTTCCTTCTCGGCTACGCCGATCCAACCTCGTTCCACCACGCCTTCCGCCGCTGGCACCGGACTTCCCCGCGCGCCTACCGCCGCGCCGGCTGACCTGCCGGATTTTCACACGTTCGGTCGACACATCCGGCATGAAGCGTGGCGTCTCGAAGCACAAACTTGACGCATTCCATCACTGATTCCTGGCGCCCCACCTCCTAGACTTGCCACGCTCCTGATTGACCTCCTCTTGCCGAATCGGGAGCCAGGGTCGCGGGGGCGTTATGGGTAGCGGTGGGTCGACGGCTCCTTCCCACCGCCCATGGGGGGCGCCCCCGCGGCCCGTACTTGGTTCAACCTCGGTGCGGGTGGCACGCTTTTCTCCATGACGGAGGCCATCCCGCCCTAATAAGAGGCTGCGAGACCATGTCTCCGTCAGGTAGGGATGTATGGAAGTACCAGTCCGAGTCCTCGGCTGAGAAGGTGCGGCAGCTAGGGAGTCCCTTGCTCCCCGTCGTGGCATCGGACATTCTCCCGCCCATGAAGGAGATTGCCAGGCTGCTTGGAGACATGGCCCAGGCCGGGATCATCGTCGAATATGCGCTGTTCGGTGCCATGGCCCAGAAGCGTGACACGGCGCCCGTCGCTACCGTTGATGCCGACGTTCTGGTAATGCCGGCTCATACCAACAGGCTC
The DNA here is from genome assembly GCA_035764505.1 of Candidatus Polarisedimenticolia bacterium. Taxonomy (NCBI): domain Bacteria; kingdom Pseudomonadati; phylum Acidobacteriota; class Candidatus Polarisedimenticolia; species Candidatus Polarisedimenticolia bacterium. The sequence goes on along the minus strand of DASTZC010000149.1, from coordinate 20,122 downwards.
GATGTGCTAACGCGCTTTTGCGCCGAGCGCGGCTACCCTCCGGAGGAAGAAGTGATTCGGGTCGCGGATTGGCCGCTGCATTTCATGACGGCATCTGCCCCGCTGACGCGCGAAGCCATCCAACAGGCTGAGAGTGTCGATCTTCACGGTACCAATCTCCGGGTGGTCCGCGCCGATTATCTGGCGGTTATCGCTCTGAGCATCGGCAGGCCCAAAGACTTCGCCACAATCCTGACGTTGATCGAATGGGAAAGCGTCACCCCATCGGCGATCAAAGCTCTCGCCCGCAGGCATGGTCTTGAGGATTTCTGGCGACGATTTGAGGCGGGATTCACGAGGCACTGATCGGAGCCGGATCAGGACACGCGCCCACCGCCGCACCGGCTGACCCGCCGCCTACCGAGGCTGTTCGTCATCTGCCGAGCTCCGTGCTTACTGGCAGCAACAGCAGCCTGCCAGGAGAATCCGAGAACGTTCATGCGCATCCGTGGGGCTTTCCAGCGCAAAGTTTTCCGATTCGGAACCAGGGTTCGCAGATTATGCGGTTCGGCGTGCCAAGCGGTCTCCTTGTCCTCGTCATCGTCGAGGAGCCGGCCGGTCCTGAACGCCTCTTCATCGGCCTCCGGCTCCTCCCACCACTGATGAGCCCATGCGTTGGTACTTTCCAGGTTCCTCTATCAGTCACTTTGGAGAAGGGACGATGCGCGCGAGTGGCACCTGTCTTGCAGAAGCATTCATGCGAATCCGCTCAGTGGCAGCGCTCCAACGCACCGTCTTTGTCCGACATTCCGGAAGGTCCCTTGAGGCGACCGGGTCTGAATATTCGCGCCGAGAAGACCGCTGTTCGCGTCCTCGACACGTCGTCCCAACGCAAACGCAAGGCGTGTCGAAGCACTAAGTTGGCGTGATCGATCACTAATCGCCAGCGCCTCCACTCCTACACTTGCCACGCTCCCGTTTGGGTCATCACACTCGATCGGGGGCGAGGGTCGTGGGGCGTTTTGGGGAGTAGTGGGCGGACGGCTCCTTCCCACCGCTGGATGGGGAGCGCCTCCGCGGCCCAAATTCGAAGAATCACTTGGCTCTGGAGGGTCGATGACCATGGTAGACTCTGCGCCAATCAGATTGACCATTGCCAAGGCATTCAGGTCGCGCCCGCTGCGGACACGCTTTGCGCCTTCCACGCGCGCGAAAACGAACATGCTTCGCGACCTGATGGGTCCCGGCTCACATTTCGCCTGGCGTCGGAGAGCTGAAGTGCTGCTGACCTCTTCAACTGGCCGCTCGGTCCTGCTCGCACCAATCGTTCTATTGATCCTCCTGAGCGCAGGGACTGCATCCCAGAGCCCTTCTCAAGGCCCCTCCCAAGGCCCGCCACCTCATGCGTCGTCGAGTAGCGCACGCTTCGTTCCCGGGGAAGTGATTGTTCGCTTTGAAGATGGAGCAGGTCTCCCCGAACAAGCCAGCGCCAAAGCCCAAGTTTCCGCCGCGAAAGTTCGGCGCTTTCGGAACGGAGCGGAGCACTGGAAGCTTGGCAAGGGCATGACGACCGGAGAGGCTATCGCGCGCCTGCGGAAGAACCCGCACGTGCGCTACGTCGAGCCGAATTACATTCGACGAATCGATGCCGTTCCCAACGATCCGCGTTACCCCGAAATGGACGCCCTGAACAATACCGGGCAGAGAGGACGCGCCGGTGCAGACATCCGGGCCGAGAGTGCCTGGGATCTGACCACCGGGAGTCGCGACGTCATCGTGGCGGTTATCGACAGCGGCATGGATATGTCCCACCTCGATCTCCGGGACAACCTCTGGACCAACGAAGGAGAGATCGAGGGCAATGGCCTGGATGATGACGGCAACGGATATGTCGACGACGTCCATGGATGGGATTTCGTCAACCACGACAACGATCCCTCCGACGATCAGCGCCACGGGACTCACGTGTCGGGAATCATTGGCGCCGCTGGGAACAACGGTATTGGTGTGACGGGAGTCTGCTGGCAGGTCAGCCTGATGCCGCTAAAAGCATTCAATGCCTCTGGGGACGGTACGGACGCAGACGCCATCGCGGCGATTGACTACGCCGCGGCGATGGGGGCCAAGATTATCAATGCCTCCTGGGGCGGCCCTGACTTCTCCCAGTCCCTGTACGACGCCATCGCAAGGGCGGGGGCCGCGGAAGTGCTCTTCGTCGCGGCAGCGGACAACGCTTCCTCCAACAGCGACGTCGAGCCGGATTACCCTCCCGCCTTCGATCTTCCGACGATTGTCGCGGTGGCGGCCACAGACTATTACGACGGTCTCGCCTCCTTTTCGAGCTATGGCCCGACGACCATCGATCTCGGAGCGCCGGGCTACTCCATCCTGAGCACTCTTCCGGGAAATGCCTACGGATACCTGAGCGGAACCTCCATGGCGGCCCCGCACGTCGCCGGAGCCGCGGCCCTGGTGCGTGCGGCACATCCCACGATTGATGTGCTCGGTTTGAAACAAGCCCTCTTGCGCTCGGTCGATCCGATTCCATCGCTGGCGGGAAGGCTGGTCACGGGAGGCAGGCTGAACGCCTTCCGGCCGATTTCGACTCTCGACGTGATTCCGCCGGGCGCCATCCAGGATCTGACCGGCAGTGCCACTGGGGCCACGGTTACTCTCACCTGGACGGCGACGGGCGATGACGGTGCTTCCGGGACAGCAGCTCTCTACGAGGTCCGCTATTCCACCGCACCCATCACCGAGGCGAACTTCTCCGCTGCGATCCGGGTCTGGACGCCGCCGGACCCCTCGCCGGCGGGCACCTCGGAACACCTCTCAGTCCCGAATCTCGAGTTCTCCACGGATTACTACTTCGCGCTGAAAGCCAGGGACGAGGCCGCCAACGCGGGACCGCTTTCGAACGTGAGTCACGTGTATACCGAAGCCGCTCCTTCGATTGAAGTGGACCCGGCTGCCATCTCGATCGAGGTCCCTATCGGGGAATCCACGACACGAACGCTGGTCCTCCGCAACTCCGGAGCAGGACCGCTCTTCTTCACTCTCGGTCTCCGACCGGACAGCGCTCTCGATACCGGATCCACGAGCCTCTCAGGGACGGCCCTGGAAGATCCTCCGCAAGCTTCCGAACCGGCGCCGGCGACGACTCCGACGGCGCAATCCGAGCTTCCGGGACCTTTCGAAACGCTGCGGCCGACCGCGGTGCCGCTCACCTGCATCGTCGCGAACTCTCAGAATCAGATGCTGTATGGCCAGTGGCAAGGGAACCGGGAATTCTGGCGATACTCGGCAGCCAACGACAGCTGGGTCCGCCTGGCGGATGCACCCGTGAGAATGTACTGGTGCGGCGCGGCGGTGCTCGATGGGAAGATCTATACGATGACGTGGGACGACTGGCAGATGGGCGTCTACGACATCGGAACCGACACTTGGTCGATCCTGGAGAGTCCCCTCGGGGACGATGCGGTCGCCATCACCAGCGACGGTGAGCGCTTTCTCTACCTCGCCCAGTATTCGGAGGTGGTCCGCTTCGATCCCGTCAGTGGCGCCAGGAGCTCCCTTCCCACGCCGCCGACCAATTTCGACATGCGATCCGGACTGCGGTACTTCGAGGGCCAGCTCTTCGCAGCTCCATCCGCGAAGAACTTCCTGCGCTTCGATCTCGCCGGCAACCGATGGACTGTCTTGCCGTACCTTCCCCACGAGGCCCACGGATATACCATCGATCCGGGCACGCGCCGCTTCTACACGCTATCTAAGTGGCCGGACTCCACGCTGGATTGGTATTCGATCGACACCGGAACCTGGAGCAGCGCGCAGCTTCCAATAGGCATGGGTCAGGGCGGCATCGCGTGGCTGACCGGCGCCAATCCTGGAATCTACATCATCCCCAGCTCGGACAACACAGGGTTCTACAGGGTCCGAACCGCACCCGCGTACCTCGGGGCGACCGTCACCAGTGGCTCAGTTCCTCCGGGCGGCACCCGGGAAGTGCAGCTTTCGATCGACTCATCTTCGATGGTCGGAGGGGTCTACTCCTCCCTGGCAGAGATTCGCAGCAATGATCCAGTCCGTCCCCTGCTGGAAGTGCCGGTGACCGTGCGGGTGCTGGGGGCTCCCGAAATCCGCCTGGAGCCTGCCGGCCTCGAGTTTCCCGCCACGATGCCGGGTACGCCCGTTTCCCTTCCGGTGCAGATCAAGAACCGGGGAACCGACGTCCTGCACATTCGCGGCGTCGGGCTCCCTCCGGAATTCAGCGCCTCGGGAGTTCCGGACAGTATTCCGATCGGCGTATCGCGGGTCGTGACGATCGTGTTTTCTCCCACGGCCTCCGGCACATTTTCCGGAGCTCTGACAGTGGAATCCGACGATCCGCGGACCCCCGTCGCCAGCTTGCCGATTTCCGCGCTGGCGCAATCGAAACCCCGTCTGCGCGTCGAGCCTGCTTCGCTCGCCTCGACGTTCTATAACGGCAATATTGGAATCCGCGATCTCCTCGTCTCGAATGACGGTGGGTCCGACCTGTCCTTTTCGCTGGCCACACGGTTTCCGGCGCCGGCTCTTTCGTTTCCCCCTCAAAGCCCGGGGTCCATTCCTCCCGGTCTGTCGCCGCCGGGCACCCTCGAGAATCTCTCTCCCGCGCCCGGCTACTTCACGTGTATCCTCGATGACCCGGCCAACTCCATCATCTACGGGCAGGCCTTTTTCGAAGGCTTCTACCGCTATCGCGTGCAGTCGGGTCGCTGGGAGCGGCTCGCCGACCCGCCCTTCGGCACGGGCTGCCCCAGCCTCATCATCGATGGAAAGATACATTCCTACGGCGTCAACTTCGGCATCTACGACATCGCCTCGAATTCATGGTCCCTGCAGGCTATCCAGAGCTTCGGCGATCGCGCGGCGATGGCCTGGGACGGAGGCACGTACATTTACGCTACGTATAACACCAGGCTGCGTCGCAGGAACCGGATGACCGGAGAAGTGGTCGAGCTCGCCCCGCCGCCCTACTTTTTCACCGAGGGCGGCGGGATGAAGTACCTGGATGGCTTTCTCTACGCGCACACGGACACGAGCTTCGCGCGTTACGACATTCAGAACAATCGCTGGACCATCCTGCCGAACCTGCCCGTTCTCTCAGCAGGAAAGTCCGGGCTGGATCCAGGAGGTCGCATCTACTACGCCTACGGGGGAGATGCCTTCTTCCCGGAGATCCTGGCCTACTCCATCGACGAGGGCAGGTGGACAAGACTCCAGATCACTATGTTTCATGGAAACAGGAGCGGCAGCATCACATGGCTCCCTTTCCCGGCTCCTACCCTCTATTTCTTCCCGGGCGGTTCCGCGATGGGATTGGGACGGCTGCGCACCGGCGTCCCTTACGTGAGCGCCGGCTCATGGAGCGGCACCGTCTCGGCCGGCAGCACGGTGACGGTTCCGATAGCTTTCGACACGGGCACCTTTGCGGCAGGCACCTATCCCGCCGAGCTCGATCTCTATAGCAACGATCCGGAGCGGCCGCTGGTCATCCTACCCGCCCCTCTCACGGTCGTCGAAGCTCCCGAGCTGAACGTCGTGCCGGCTTCGCCCGTGTTCCCTTCGGCCTTCACGGGCCAGACGAGCTCTCTCTCTGCATCCGTGGTCAATCCGGGCAGGCAGCCCCTGGTGATTACCGGAGTCCGGTGCGAGGGACCGTTCTCCCTGGCGGGCCTGGAGCCCCCGGTGACGGTCCCGCCGGGAGGCAGCTTCCCGTTCACCCTTTTCTTCTCTCCGGTTGATCCCGGGAGCGCTTTGGGACGGCTGATCCTCGATTCAAACGATCCCGATGAGCCGAGCGTCACCGTTCCACTGTCGGGGACGGCCTTCCCGCCTCCCGTGGCTTCCGTACTGCCGGGCTCAATACAGTCGAGAGTCCTCCTGGGGCAAACTGAAACCCGCACCCTTACGGTCCTGAACACCGGCGGGAGCTATCTGCAATTCTCGCTGAGCGCGTGGGCGGCTTTCCCCGACTCGGCTTCTTCGGCGAGCTCGACGGGGGACAGCGTTCCGATGGATCAAGGAGTGCCTGGCGAAATCAGGACCCTCAGCCCGAGTCCGGCGCGTCTGCGCTGTCTCACGGAGGATCCGGATCACCTCTCCATCTATGCGGCCGATACCTCCAACGGGAACGGATTCTACCTTTACCATGGGGATACCGACGTCTGGGAGACGCTTCCCAGCCTGCCGGCCAGCGGGGATTGCAGCGGAATCTCCCTGCTAAACGGGAAGGTTTACATCTCCAATTCATCCTTCATCAGGGTCTATGACATCGCTGCCCGTTCCTGGTCGTCGCGAGCCAAGCCCACCGGCTTCGACGGGAACACGGCAAGCGATGGCATGACCTACCTGTACAGCGCAATGGGCAACAACTTCGTGCGATGGAATCCCGTCACGGACGAAAGGGTCGCCCTTCCCCCGCCGCCGTTCGCCGTCATCGCAGGAGGATTGCGCTATCACGCGGGCACTCTCTACGCTCATGCGGGAAGCGGTGCGTCGGTCGCGCGCTTCGACATCTCCACGGGCATTTGGACTCGACTGAGCTCGCCGACTGTCGGTACGACGGGAGGCGGCGCGCTCGACCCCGTCACCAGGGAATACTTCATTCCGGCGGCAGGCAATCTGAGGCTTTTGCACCGGTATTCGATCGACCGCGGCATATGGCGATTCGTGAACCATCCGTTCAACGGCCTCGGACCCATGGCCTTCCTTCCCGATCCGGTCGCCGGAATCTACCTGACCGACTCGTCGGGAACCGGCTTCGCGCGCTGGATCCATGGAGAGGGTTTCCTCGCGTTGAATCCCAGAACGGGAGCGGTACCTCCCGGAGGTTCCCAGGACGTCTCGGCCACGATCCTGACAGGCGGCGTCCTGACGGGAACCTACACCGACCTGATCCGGATTCAGACGAACGACCCCTCTCATCCACTCCTGCAAGTGCCGTTGACCGTCGAGCTGTTTTCCGATTTCGACCACGATGGCATTCCGGACGGGCCGGACAATTGCCGGGAGGTTGCGAATCCTGCGCAGGCGGATGTGGACGGGGATGGGGTAGGCGACGCGTGCGACTCCTGCACCGACATCGATGGAGACGGTACCGGGAATCCAGGGTTTCCACTGAACACCTGCCTGCTGGACAACTGCCCTGCACAGGCCAATCCCCTCCAGACCGACTCGGATGGCGACGCCGTAGGCGATGCCTGCGATCCGTGTCCGTCGGATCCTCAGAACGATGCCGACCAGGACGGACACTGCGCTGCGTCCGACAACTGCCCGGCGACGACAAACCCGAGCCAGGAAGATGCCGACGGTGATGGACGGGGGGACGCCTGCGACAACTGCGCGTTGCTCTCGAACCCGCTGCAGTCGGACCAGGATGGCGATGGCGTCGGAGACGCGTGCGATCTTTGTCCGTCCGTCCCCGATCCTGCGCAGGCCGACAATGATCATGATCATTACGGCGATGCCTGCGACACATGTCCCCGGGTCGCCGACCCGGATCAGCGGGATTCCAATGGCGATGGCTCGGGAGACCTGTGCCAGCCGATCCTGACTCTTTCCACCATCGCAGGGGGCGGCGATGCGCTGCGGATCAGGGCGATTGCTCGCGATCCGGAAGGCGATCCGCTTTCGGGATCGCTCGAGGTCCTTCCGGCGGAGACCGCGCTCATTACAATAGACGACGCCATCTCAGGTCTCTTGTGTGACGACGGCTTGCTCCCCGACGGCGTGCCGGGAGAAGGGATTGCCTTCGTCAACGAGAGTGTCGGCTATCCGCTAATCCTCGATCTGGACAGCTCCCTGGGGTGCGGCGATGGCATGCCCGATTTCGAGATGGCGCCTGGGACCTGTGCCTCCCCGACGGCGGATTTCCAGAGCTTCCTGGACCTGTCCGGCATGGCGGTTGGCTCTCCCCTGTGCGTGCGGAGAATGGCCTCCCCGGGTACCTCGTTCGACTGGAAGATCGTCGAGATTGGTGAAAGCTTTCTGAAGCTTACGCCGACTCACCCCACCCCCATCGTGAGAGTCGCTTTCTCATCCTGGCCCCCTTCGACCGGCAACATTGCTTCTCTCGAGACGGGCAAAAGCTATCGTATGCAGCTTGTAGTAACCGATGGGAGCACGGTTCCGGTGAGCGTGGAGCGGGAGTTCGTCTACCATGGCGAGACGACGCTCCTGGTCAACAATCCTCCCGCTGCACGCGTTTCGGCGGCGGCGACGGTGGAATGCGAATCCGCTGCCGGTGCGTCGGTTCACTTGGATGGAACTTCCTCTGGCGATCCAGACTCTACCCCGGGCACGCACGATGCCATCGTCCGGTTCGATTGGATTCTGGACGCGGGTAGCCCGAGCGAGTCGTCACTGGGCCAGGGGGAACAGCTGAACGCGACCCTCCCACGCGGTAATCACATCGTCACGCTGCGCGTGACCGATAGCTTGAACGAATCCGACGCCGTGACCATCCCAGTCAGCGTCGTCGACACAACCCTGCCGGTGATTTCGCTGGCCCTCAATCGAACGATTCTCTGGCCGGTGGACCGGAGAATGAAGGGAGTTGCGGCGAACGTCTCGTCCAGTGATGCGTGTGGCGGGGTCAGCGTGACCCTGCTGACGGTCACGAGCAGCGAGCCGGACGACCTTCCTGGAGTAGGAGACCTGACGTTCGACATCCAGGGAGCGAGTATCGGGACGGCTGACTTCACCTTCTCCCTGCGTGCGGAGCGGGATCCTCGCGGTGAAGGAAGGACCTATACCGCTGTGTATCGATCGGTGGATGCCGCTGGAAATGCCGCGACCGCGACATCGACGGTTTTCGTCCCGCGTGACGCGACCCAGCTCCCCCCTGGGTTCAAGCGTGGCAAGGAAAGAACCGCAGAAAACCATCCGACCGAGCCCCGCCCCTAGAACTGCGAGAGGAGAGGCGATGAAACACTTCTTCGCATGGCTGCTCATGGTGTCTGCCGTGACTTTGGTCGTGGCCCAGGAGGGTCAGACAGGCGCAACGGAGGAACCGAAACCAACCGCGGACGCGGAGACCGCCAAGCCGGCAGACGCCGGCAAAGAAAACGGCCTTCTGTATCCAGTCCTGGGAAACCGCAAATGGGGTCTGATCGACCGGACCGGAAAAGTCGTGGTGCCGAAGCAATTCGATGGCATCGATCCGGTACAAGGTCCGCCCCTGCCATCCAACGTCAATCCGCTGCTCGAGGGAGTTCGCAACCTGATCATGAGCTCTCCCCTCGAACAGGATCTCATCGCGGTCCGAGTGGGAGAGAAGTGGGGTTACATCGATAGGAAAGGTGAGCAGGTCATACCTCCGAAGTTCGATGCTGCCAAGAGCTTCTCAGGAGACGTCGGCCGAGCGGCCGTCGCCGGGAAGTAGGGATACATCGACCGTCGTGGCGAGTTCCTGATTGAGCCTCAATTCTCCGAGAAGATTGACTACAAATCCGCCATCGGCACGGTGAAGTTTGGGGACCAATGGGGCATTATTCAACCCGGCTATCGCTGGGTCATGGAGCCGGAATCCCGGGTGGCGAGACCATTTTCGGAGGGGATGGCCAGGGTCAAGATCGGAGAAAAGTACGGCTTCATCAATACCAGTGGAAAAATCGTCATTCCGGCACAATTCGAGGATGCAGACGACTTCTCAGACGGTATGGCTCGAGTCCAGAAATCGGGCAAGTGGGGCTATGTAGACAAGTCAGGCCAGCTGGAAATCCCCCTCGAGTACGACCTCGCTACCAGCTTCGGCGATGGATTAGCTCTCGTGAAAGATGGGAAGAAGCGTGGGTGGATCGATAAGAACGCGCAATTCGTCATACCGGCGAAGTTCGATCAATTACGTGGCCGGGCTAATGAAGCCCCTGCTAAGCGATGGGGTTTGCCGGCAGTCTTGCCCGCGGCGGGAAGCGTCGCAAACTGAAATCTGCGCCTGGAACAGCCTCTCATCGAGCCATCTGTGTGCGTTTGACCTGCATCATCCGCCGCCTGAGTATCGGCTATACTCCCGCACATGAAAGAGATTGCCAGGCTGCTCGGAGAGATGGTCCAGACTGGGACTATCACCGACTACGCGCTCTTTGGCGCAATTGCCCAACTGCGTTACACGCAGCCGATCGCGACACTCGACGTCGACGTCCTGGTCAGGATCCGGCCCGACGATCGGCTGGATGTGTTGTCGCCAATCTATGCCTTCTGCGCGGAGCGAGGCTATGCGGCGGAAGGTGAATCGGTGCGAATCGGAACGTGGCCGGTCCAGTTCATCCCAACCTTCAGCAATCTCACGAGAGAGGCCTTGGAGCAGGCGGCCACAGCGGACTTTGGGGGAGTGCCCTTGCGGGTTGTTGGGGCCGATTATCTGGCCGTCATCGCTCTGAGTGTAGGACGGGCAAAGGATGTGGCCAGAATTCTGGCATTGCTGGAATCGAAGAGCGTGACGCGGGATTCCATCGGGCTCCTGGCGCGCCGACATGACTTGAGCGATGCCTGGGCGCGGTTCCAGGAGAAATTCCTGAATGACTGATATTGCGGAGCTCCTGAAGCGTCAGGCGGAATGGCAGAAGTCGCTGAAAGACCTCACCTGGGAGGAGAAAGTGCGTATGGCGGAACGGGTCCGCGATTGCGTGGCGCAGCTGAAGCGTGCGAAGGCTCGAAGGCCGGACGGTTCGATGGAGCCTCAGCCGGAAAGCTCCAGCAAAGATGCGTCTCCCGTTGCGAAGCCCGCACGAGGCCGCACCCAAAAGTCCTCCTGACCCCGAGTCTTTCCTACCCTGAATCAAACAATCCCGAGAACTCCGGCCGGTCCGGCTCCGTTCCTAGCAGATGTCGGGCGGCGGGAGCCTGCCCGGCCGGAAATGGCTTAGAGCGCGTTGGAGGCAGGGGTGAACGTCGGGATCGGCGGGTCTACGGAGCGTTTCGGAAGTCCGGATGACGGGCGGGGAGGACCGTTCAGGTATCCGGACTACGGGGCCACGAGGCGGGACCACGGGTCCGAAGGACCGTTCGGAAATGGGACGGCCAATACCGGGACCGGACGTGCCGGGAAATCCGGAACCGCATTTCATCCTTTTCTAACCTCCTCGCGTCCATCCACTTAGTTCCGGCGACAGGCTCTGGCACACGGCTTGCCCTTGGCGAGGCGTCCTCTGAATCTCAAATCAGATAGGAGCAGGTCATCGATATCGCCCGCCCGACTTCCGTGGCCGCCAACAAGCGCAAGCGCCGGATCTGGATTGGCGCCGGCGGCGCCGTCCTGGTCGCCCTCGTAACCTTCGGCCTCTCCCGGTTGGAGCCGGCCGCCCCCAGCATCGAGAAGGGGACCGTCTGGATGGATACCGTCAAGCGCGGCCCGATGCTCCGCCAGGTGCGAGGGTCCGGCACCCTGGTCCCGGAGGAAATCCGCTGGATCCCGGCAGTGACCGAGGGCCGGGTGGAGCGCCGGGTCGTCCTGCCCGGAACCGCCGTGAAGACCGACACCGTCATCCTCGAGCTGAGCAACCCCGAGCTGGAGGTGGCCGCCACCGACGCCGCCTCCGAGCTGCATGCGGCGGAGGCGGAAGCGACCAACCTCAAGGTGCAGCTGGAAAGTGCGCTTCTCACGCAGCGCGCCGCCGCCGCGGGCGTCCAGTCCGACTACCGGCAGGCGGCGCTGCAGGCCCAGGCCGACGACGAGCTGGCGAAAAACGGTCTGGTGGCCGACATCACCCAAAAACTCTCACGCATGCGCGCCGAGGAGCTGAAGGGACGCTCCGAGATCGAAGACTCGCGCCTGGAGATGAGCGCCAGGGCGGCCGAGGCCCAGCTGGCGGTGCAGCAGGCGCGCGTCGATCGCTTCCGCGCCGCCTACAAGCTCCGCCAGGATCAGCTCAGTGCCCTGAAGGTCCGCGCCGGCGTCGAAGGCGTCCTGCAATTGATTCCGGTCGAGGTCGGCCAGCGCGTGCAGCCGGGGGCGAACCTGGCGCGCGTCGCGGAGCCGGGCCGCCTGAAAGCCGAAGTCCGCATCGCCGAGACGCAGGCGCGCGACATCCAGATCGGCCAGGTCGCCTCGATCGACACGCGCAACGGCATCATCCCCGGCAAGGTCTCGCGCATCGATCCGTCGGTGCAGAACGGCACCGTCACCGTCGACGTCGCCCTCGAAGGAGCGCTGCCCAAAGGCGCGCGCCCCGATCTGACGGTGGACGGAACCATCGAGCTGGAGCGGCTGACCGACGTCCTGTTCGTGGGTCGCCCGGCGTTCGGAGGGGAGCAGAGCACGGTCGGGCTGTTCAAGCTCGAGCCGGGCGGATCGTCGGCGAGCCGCGTGCAGGTGAAGATGGGCCGTTCGTCGGTGAACTCGGTGGAAATCCTGGACGGATTGAAGGAAGGCGACCAGGTCATCCTGTCGGACATGTCGGCCTGGGACGCTTTTGATCGCGTGCGTTTGAACTGACTCTCGAGATCCCTACAACACAGGAGCAGCAGCAATGAGCGAAAACGGCCAGTCCCTAATCCGGCTGGAGAAGGTGACCAAGGTGTTCACCACCGACGAGGTGGAGACGCACGCCCTCTCCGGCGTGCATCTCGAGATCAAGTCCGGCGAATATGTCGCCATCGGCGGCCCCTCGGGATGCGGCAAGTCCACGCTCCTGTCGATCCTGGGGTTGCTGGACTCCCCGACCGACGGCGCTTACGTCCTCAACGGGCGCCCCGTGCAGGACCTGAACCTGGGCGAGCGGGCGCGCATCCGCAACCGCGAGATCGGGTTCATCTTCCAGAGCTTCAACCTGATCGGTGACCTGACGGTGTTCGAGAACGTCGAGCTGCCGCTGACCTACCGCGGCATGCGGGCGCCGGAGCGCGCCAAGAAGGCCAATGAGGCGCTCGAAAAGGTGGGCATGGGGCACCGGGCCCGCCATCTGCCGAGCCAGCTCTCGGGCGGTCAGCAGCAGCGCGTCGCCGTAGCCCGCGCCCTGGTGGGCGATCCCCTGATGCTCCTGGCCGACGAGCCGACCGGAAACCTCGACTCCAAGAACGGCGACGCGGTGATGGAGATGCTGCGCGGATTGCACCGCACCGGCTCGACTATCTGCATGGTGACCCACGACCCGCGCTTCGCCCGGCATGCCGACCGCACGGTGCACCTGTTCGACGGACGGATCGTCGACGAGACGACGGTCGAGGCGATCTGATGCGCTCGCTCCTGCGCGACCTCCGCTACGGAGTGAGGCTGCTGTTTCAGCATCCCGGCTTCACCGCCGTCGCGGTCCTCACGCTGGGGCTGGGCATCGGCGCCAACACCGCCATCTTCTCCGTCGTCCACGCCGTGCTGCTGCAGCCGCTGCAGTACAAGGACGCCGACCGGGTCATGATGATCTGGGAGCACAACCACGTCAAAGGGTGGACCAAGTTCACCGCTTCCCCGGCCCACTTCATCGACTGGCAAGCCCAGAGCAAGTCCTTCGACCCGATGGTGGCCCTCCTGAGCAGCTCCATGGTGCTGACGGGTGAGGGGGAGCCGGAGCGCATCGGGGTGTTGAAGCCCACCGCCGGCATCTCCGAGCTCATCGGGGTCCCGCCGGTCATCGGACGCGCCTTTCGGGCGGGGGAATGGGAATCCGGACAGGAGAAAGTCGCCATCCTGAGCGACGGAATCTGGAAGCGGCGCTTCGGCGGCAAGAAGGAGATCATCGGGCAGCCGATTACCCTCGGGGGAGAAAGCTACACTGTCATCGGAATCATGCCCGAGGGCTTCCGCCTGCCGACCGGGGCCGATCTGATGATGCCGCTCGTCTTCACGCCCGACGAAAGGCAGATGCGCGGCGGGCACTTCCTGGTAGTCATGGCGAGGCTGAAGCCCGGAGCTACTCTCCAGGCCGCCAACTCCGAGATGGCCACGATTGCGAACGCGCAGGCCGTCCAGTACCCCGATTCGAGCAAGAACTGGGGCGCCCACGTGGTGCCCATTTATGAAGAGATCGTCGGCGACGTCCGTCCGGCGCTGCTGTCGCTGTTCGCCGCCGTCGGCTTCGTCCTGCTGATTGCCTGCGGCAACGTGACCAATCTGCTGCTGGCGCGCGGCTCCGCCCGCCAGAAGGAGATCGCTCTGCGCGCCGCCCTCGGGGCGGGCAGAGGACGGCTGATCGCCCAGCTCCTCACCGAGAGCCTGCTCCTGTCTCTGGTGGGAGGCGGGCTCGGACTCCTCCTCGGACAATGGGGCGTCGAGTTGCTGCGATGGCTCCAGCCCGGCGATCTGCCTCGCATGCAGAACGTCGGGATCAACACGACCGTCTTCTTGTTCACCCTGGGGCTGTCACTGCTCTCGGGGCTTATCTTCGGGATGGCGCCTGCTTTCCTCATCTCGCACACCGGGCTTCAAGATACCCTCAAGCAGGGAGGTCGCGGCACCGAGACGGGCCGGCACCGCCTGCGCAATGGTCTGGTGGTGACCCAGGTGGCGATCTCCCTGGTCCTGCTGGTGGGCGCGGGGCTGCAGGTGCGCTCCTTCGTGCGCGTCATGCAGCAGGAGACCGGCCTGCAGCCGGACGGCGTCATGACGCTGGGCGTGTCGCTGCCGGAGAAGAAGTACCCCAAGCCCGAGAACCAGTGGACCTTCGCGCGGCAGGCGCTCGAGAAGATGCAGGTCCTGCCCGGCGTGAAAGCGGCCGCGGCCACCACGCTCATCCCCTTCGGCGGCAACGACACGATCTACTCCATCGCCATCGAGGGAAGCTCGGTGGAGTCGGGTGACCAGCCTTCGGCGAACTGGTACGCGGTGAGTCCCGATTACTTCAAGGTACTCGGCATTCCGCTGGTGAAGGGACGCCTGTTCAACGAGCGCGATGATCGGACTTCCGTCCGAGTGGCGGTGGTGAACGAGACCTTCGTGAAGCGCCTCTTCCCCGGAGTGGACCCGATCGGCCGAAAGCTGCGCATGGGGAACGACACGGACACGGTGCGTGAGATCGTCGGCGTCGTCAAGGACGTCAAGCACTACGGGCTCGAGTCGAAGAACACCTTGCAGATGTACGAGCCGATCGCGCAGATCCCCCAGGACACCTATACCTTCATTCTGAAGACCGACGGCGACCCGTCGCAGCTGACGGCGTCGGCGCGCCAGGTGATCTTCGGGCTCGACAAGGACCAGCCGGTCTCCGACGTCAGCACGATGCAGGACCTGATCCGCGCCTCCGCCGCCCCGCGCCGCTTCACCACCACCCTGATCGGCTTCTTCGCGATGGTGGCGCTGATCCTGGCCGCCGTGGGGATCTACGGCGTGGTGGCCTGCTCCGTTGCCGCGCGCACCCAGGAGATCGGGGTGCGCATGGCGCTGGGCGCACAGCGCCGTGACGTGCTCGACATGGTCCTGCGCCAGGGGATGATGCTGGTTTTGGGCGGCATCGTCCTGGGGCTGGGCGGGGCCTTCGCCCTGACGCGTCTGATCTCGAAGCTCCTGTTCGGCGTGGGCGCGCTCGACGCGCTCACTTATGCGACCACCTCGCTGCTGCTGATGGGCGTCGCCCTGATTGCCTGCTACTTTCCGGCCCGGCGCGCCGCCAGCGTCGACCCCGTCACCGCGCTGCATTACGAGTAGACCCATGCCTCGCCGCCCAGAATTCTCCGAAGCGCAAGGCTCCGGGGAATCTCGCGGCCCCCGATCCGTGCGCCTGGAGACGCAATGACCCCCCTCTTGCAGGACCTGAAGTACGCGGCGCGCATGCTGCGCAAGTCACCCGGCTTCACGCTGCTGGCCGTGCCGACCCTGGCCCTGGGGATCGGGGCGAGCTCGGCCGCCTTTACTCTGATCAATGAGGCTTTCCTGCGCCCGGCGCCCGGCATCGGACATCCCGAAAAGCTGGTGGACGTCGGCCGGACGCAGGACGGCCGCGGCTTCGATAATTTCTCCTACCCCAACTACCGCGACCTGCGCGACCGCAACCGTACCTTGAGCGGTCTGGCCGGCTGGGTCTTCGAGCCGAAGGCGGTGAGCATCGGCGGCAGCGGCTCGGCGGAGCGGGCCTACGCCGAGATGGTCACCGGGAACTACTTCGCCATCCTCGAGACACACCCGGCGGCGGGCCGGTTCTTCGAGGAAGCGAACGACGTCGCAGGCGCCGAGCCGGCGGCGGTCCTGAGCCATGCCTTCTGGCAGCGCCGTTTCCGGGGCGACGCGGGCATCGTCGGCAATTCGATCCGGATCAACGGGCAGGCGGTCACCGTCGTCGGCGTGGCGTCCGAAGGATTCCGCGGGACCACGCCGCTGGCTCCCGATCTGTGGCTGCCGATGCATGCCTGGACGCTGGTCCGGCCCGACGGCAATCCCCTGGACAGCCGCATGGCGGTCTTCATGCTGGGCGTAGGACGCTTGAAGCCCGGAGTAACGCTGCCGCAGGCGCGCGCCGATCTCGGGGCCCTCGCGGCGATGCTGGAGCGCGAGTTTCCCGAGGACAACCGCGGCCAGGGAATCGCGGTAATGGCCAGCGGGCCGCTCCCCGGCGAGGCACGCTCGCTGGCCGTGGGCTTCTTCGGCGCGCTGCTGGGCTTCTCCGGGCTCATCCTATTAATAGCCTGCTTCAATGTGACCGGAATGTTCCTGGCGCGCGCCGAGCTGCGCCGCAAGGAGGCGGCGCTGCGCGTCTCGATGGGAGCGACGCGCTGGCGCGTGGCGCGGACGCTGCTGGCGGAAGGGGTGCTGCTGTCGCTGATCGGATGCACAGCCGGACTGCTGAGCGCCGTGTGGATTCGCGACCTGCTGCTGGCTTTCCTGCCGGAGCTCCCCGTGCCGGTGCGCATCGATCTGCCGCTGGACGGGCGCGTCCTGGCGTTCGGTGTGGCGCTGAGCATCGCGGCCGGAATGCTGGCGTCGCTGGTCCCGGCGCTGCGCATCTCGCAGACCGACCCGATGGTGGTGCTGAAGGAGGAGCCCTCCTCCGGCACGCGCCGCTACCGGATGCGCAACGGCCTGGTCGCCGGACAGATGGCGGTGACGTTGCTCCTGCTGGTGTGCGCCGGGCTGTTCGCCCGCTCCCTGAGTCGCGCGGCGCGGGTCGATCCCGGCTTCGAGCTGGCGAATCTCCAGGTGATCGGGCTCGATCTCTCCCTGTCCGGAATGAAAGAGCCTGAAGGAATCGCCTTCGCGGACGAGCTGCTGGGGCGCGTGCGTGCCCTCCCCGGCGTCGAGTCGGCATCGCTGGCCTGGGACCTCCCGCTGGATGACGGCGGGGGCGGCTTCGGCGGCCTCGCGCCGGAAGGGGCGCCGGCGGGGTCCGAGCTGACGCAGGAAGTCGACTGGAACGCCGTCACGCCCGGCTATTTCGCCAACATGGGGATCCCGCTGCTGCGCGGACGCGACTTCTCGGAAGCCGATCGTCCGGGCGCGGCGACGGTGGCCGCCATCGTCAACGAGACGCTGGCCCGCCGCTTGTGGCCCGGCAAGGAAGCGCTGGGACAGAAGCTCCTGAATTCGGATTCCGGCGAGACGCCTCGGGTCCTCGAGGTCGTCGGCGTGGCGCGCGATCAGAAGTACCGCACCCTGGGCGAAGCGCCTCGCAGCTTCATCTTCGTGCCCCTGAAGCAGAATTACATCAGCCGTCTGACGCTCATCCTGCGGAGCCGGCAGCCGGAGGCCGTGATCCCCGCGGTCCGCACGCTGCTGCGCTCGATGAATCCCTATCTTCCGATCCTCAGCGCGCAGTCGCTGGAGGAGTATGCGGGGCTCGGATTACTGCCGCAGCGTCTGGCCGGCTGGGTGACGCTCTGTCTGGGAGCGCTGGGATCTCTGCTGGCCGCCACCGGGCTGTACGGCGTCATCGCGCTCGCCACCCAGCAGCGTACCCGCGAGATCGGCATCCGCATGGCGCTCGGGGCGATGCGGCGCGACGTCGTGGCGGCGGTCCTCTGGCAGGGGATGAAGCTCGCTCTGGTCGGCATTGCGGTGGGGCTGGTGATCGCGCTGGCCGGGACGCGGCTCCTGGCGGGGCTGCTCTTCGGCGTCAGTCCGCTCGATCCGATGGTTCTCGCGGCCGTGCCTCTGGCCCTGGCCTCTCTGGCAATGCTCGCATCGTACCTGCCGGCCCGCCGGGCCGCGCGCATCGACCCGGTGGTCGCGCTGCGCAACGAATAGGGAGAGACCTCGATGGGAACCTTGCTGCAGGACGTGCGGTACGGCTTCCGGATGATGGCGAAAGCGCCAGGCCTCACCGCCATCGCGATCCTGACGATGGCGCTGGGCATCGGCATCAACACCTCGGTCTTCAGCATGATCCATGTCCTGCTGCTGGAGCCCCTGCCGTATCCCGCGCCCGAGCGCATCGTGCAGATCTGGGAGACCAACCCCTCGAAAGGATGGGACAACACCTCCGTCTCCCCGGGCAATTTCGCCGACTGGAGGGCGCAGGCGAAATCGTTCCAGGAGCTGGCGCTCTACACGCGCGACAGCTATGCCCTGACCGGCAAGGGGGATCCGGAGCGGGTCGAGGGGATGACCGGCACCGCCAACCTCCTCGACGTGCTCGACGTGAAGCCTGCCCTCGGGCGCGGCTTCCTCCCCGGCGAGGATCGCCCCGGGCGCGAGCCGGTGGCGATCATCAGCCACGGCCTGTTCGAGCGGCGCTTCGCATCCGACCCGGCGGTCGTGGGGCGGAAGATCGATCTGAACGGCAAGACCCACACGATCATCGGGGTGATGCCGCGCGGCTTCACCTTCCTCTACACGCCGGCGGAGATCTGGACCACCCTCGACGTCGATCCGGCCACCCAGGATCGCGACAACCACGGCTACCTGGCGGCGGGCCGCCTGCGCGCCGGCGTCACGCGGAGCCAGGCCCTGACCGAGGTCAGCATGATCGCGAGCCGCCTGGAGAAGCAGTACCCCGATACCAACACCGGCTGGTGCGTGATTCTGAATGACGCCTACGAGGAAGTCTTCGGCAGCGACATGCGCCGGGCGCTGATGACCATCCAGCTCTCGGTCCTCTTCGTCCTGCTGATCGGCTGCGCCAACGTCGCCAACCTGCTGCTGGCGCGAGCCGCTTCGCGCGAGCGCGAGCTCTCGATCCGCCGCGCCCTCGGCGCGGGGCGCGGCCGCTTGATCCGGCAGGTCCTGACCGAGACGGTTCTGCTGTCGCTGTGCGGCGGCATCGCGGGAACCCTGGTGGCGGTCTGGGGCGTCGAAGTCCTCAAGGCCATCGCCCCCGACACCGTCCCCAGGATCAACGAGGTCCGGGTCGACGCGACCGCCCTGCTCTTCATGCTCGCGCTGTCGCTGGGCAGCGGATTGCTCTTCGGCCTGGCCCCGGCCCTGCAGCGCAAGCGCTCCGACCTGATGGGAGCGCTGCGCGAGAGCGGCCGCGGCGCCTCCGGGCACGCGCGTCACCGCCTCCTGAAGACGCTGGTCGTCTCCGAGGTGGCGCTGGCGCTGGTACTGCTGGCGGCGGCGGGACTCATGATCCGCTCCGTCCAGTCGATGTTCTCCGTCGATCCCGGATTCCGCACGCAGAACCTCCTCTCCGCCCGGATCGCGCTGCCCGAGTCGCGCTATCCGGAGCAGGCGCAGCGCTCCGCCTTCTGGCGCCAGGCACTCGAGCAGGTGCGCGCCATCCCCGGGGTGCAGTCGGCCAGCGTCGTCTCGACACTGCCGCTTGGCGGATCGAATTCCTGGACCGACCTCGCCATCGAAGGGCGGCCGGTCGCCGGCCGCGGCGATGAGAACAGCGTCGGCTATCTGATCGTCGGCACCGATTACTTCAGGACGCTCGGCATCCCGTTGCTGCGGGGCCGCGATTTCAACGAACAGGACGGCGCCGACAGCGGCTCCGTGGCGTTGATCAACGAAACGATGGCGCGCCGCTTCTGGCCGAACGAGGACCCGATTGGCCGCGGACTCCGCTCCGCCAGCGCGGCGTCGGATGCCTCCTGGACGCGGATCATCGGCGTGGTCGCCGATGTGCGTCACCAGAACCTGGAGGATCCGCCTCGGGCGGAGATGTACCGCCCCGAGTCCCAGAAGGGGCCGTTGGAGCTGGCCGTCGTCATGCGCACCAAGTCGGAGCCGCTGCGCTGGGTGCCGACGCTGCGGCAGAAGGTCTGGGGCGTGGATCGCGATCTTCCCGTTTTCGAC
>DASTZC010000148.1 GCA_035764505.1 Candidatus Polarisedimenticolia bacterium | reverse complement strand
CGTGCATCGGTTACGGCTGGGCCACCCATGTCATCGGCAACGCCTCGGAGGGCTGCGGTTCGACGCTCGACGGGACCGGGTACAACGTGCGTCAGAACGACGGCGACAACGGCCCGCTGCATTGCGCCACCGATTGCTCGGGAGTCCGGGAGGCGGATTACGGCAAGCACAATCCGACCGGTCCGGACACTCCCCAGAACTTCGTCTGCACGAGCTGCGGCACTTCGGCTTTTGGAGGCCCTTGTGGCAGGGAGGCCCACTGCGAAACCGCGCCGATCAACCAGGCCGCGTGGGATCTGGTGAACCGGGATTTCCCCATCACCCCTTTCAACTATGACAGCGCCACCGCCTACAACATCGCCAGCCGCCTCTTCTACCAGGGGAGCGCGAATATCGGCTCCTGGTATACCTGTTCCTGTGGCGCGCTCGCCGACGGCTGCAACGGCGACAGCGGCTATATCCAGTGGATCACCGCCGACGATGACAACGGCAACCTGTTCGACGGCACGCCCCACATGACGGCCATCTACAACGCCTTCAGCCGGCACAGCATCGCCTGCAGCGCTCCGGCTCCCATCATGAATGGAGGCTGCTCCGGCGGGCCGACCCTTGCTCCGACCTTCGTGGCGAAGGGCGGAGCGCTGAAGGCGGACATGTGCTGGAGCGCCGATACCGCGGCGAGCAATTACTGGGTCTTCAAGACCGACGGCCAGGCGGGGTGCGACTCGGGTCGGACCCGCATCGCGACGCTTTCGGGAACCACCCGGACCTTTACCGACACAGAGGTGGCGGAGGGTCGTCCCTACTGCTACAGCGTCATGCCGGCCGGCACCACCGACAAATGCGCAGGGGCCAGCTCCAACTGCGTGTGCGTGACGCCGACCACCACGGTGCCGCCTCCGAATCCGGAAGTCACCGCGAGCACCGACCATCAGACGATCTGGGGCACCATTTTCTCCGGCAGCGTGGTGAACACCCGGGTTTCCGACAACTCCAACGAGGTCCTCAAGGAGGCTCTCGTCGGAGGCGTCTCGAAGCTGAGCCACATCTGGAAATTCATCAACGTTCCATCCGGTTGCTGGACCTTGCGGTTCGAGGGCAATCGGCCGAGCAACAACGAGAGTGACAACTTCAAGTTTTCCTGGGCGCCGGACGTGGGGGGCTCGCCAGGTACCTTCACCGACATCGCGGGGGCGGTTATCGACAAAGGCTTCGATCCGGCAGGTGGTCTCACTGCGAGCTTCAACGGGACGGCACCCGGGTCGACCATCTACATCAAGATCCAGGACACCAACCAGACGAGCGGTACGGGCCTGGACAAGGTGAACATCGACTACCTGGGGATCATTGTTCCATAAGCTTTGACTTGGGTGGGTAGTGAAGGAAGGCCGTGGGGCTCGGCTCCACGGCCTTTCCTTTATTTGGGCAACGAAACGGGACGACTACTTCCGTCCCCGCTTTTTTTCTGTGGTCTTCGAGGAGCCGATGCGGTCCGGCTTGGACGATTCGGGGCGCGCCGCCTTGCGTTTGATGGCGACCGGATGGCTCGGCTGGTAGAGGCCGATGTGGCCGCCGCTGGGGAGGCGAATGGTGGTGTAGCTGCCCCACGGAGCCTTCAGGATGGGCGAGTACTTTATCTTCTTGGACTTCAGGGCTGCGATGACGGCTTTCAGGTCATCGCACATGAGGTAGAGATGGCCTCCGAGCATCGGCGGGTCGCCGATGCTTCTCGGCGCATCGCCCTCGATGGGGTGGACGGCGACCTCGGCGGGCGGCAGGGCGAAGATCATCCAGCCATGGCCGGCGTCGACGCCTCGCAGCTCGAGGACATCGCGGAAGAACTCCCGATCGGCACCGGGGTCGAGGCTGTAGAGAAGAACGTGCGCTCCGAAGATTTTCATGGGCGGGATCCTAGCATGGGGGAAGCGGCGGTGCCGGCACCGAGTTAGCTCTTCTTCCCCTTGGGCTTCTCCACCAGCGTGTAGTGGGCGAACAGATCCTTCTCGAGGCTCATCGGCTGCTCGCCCTCGTCCCATCCCAGCGCATGGGCCATCTTGCGCGCCATCGCGGAATCGTCGCGATCGAACTCGATCACACGGAAGCCTGCCGACTTCCAGAGCGCCGTCGGAAACGGGGAGCGGCCGTCGGCCCAGGGGATGTAGGGCTTGTCGGGCGGATTCTGTGCGGGGGAGAGGTTATAGATCAGGACGCGGCCTCCGGGCTTGAGAATCGCGTAAAGAGTCTTCACGTAGGTCTCGTCGTCTACCCCGAGAATCACGCGCTGCTTGTCGGGCACCGGCTTCTCAGGATGGATGTAGCCTCGTTTCAGGACGTTCTTCGAGATGACCAGGTCGTAGCCAACCCCGACATCGAGACTCACCGCTTCCTCCGCGGGAAAGCGCCCATTCACGAGGTGCAGCGTCCCCTGGGTGCCGTTGAGCCCCTTGATGGTGCCCTGGTCCTGCGGCCAGCTGTACAGTGCCCGGCTGAGAGGGTCGACCTCGACACCGACCACATCGGCGCCGATGCTGGCCAACAGCCGCAGCTGGCCGATGCCGCCGTAGCCGAAGTCCAGGATCTTCCTGCCGCGCGGCTCGAACCCAACCTCGCCGAGCAGATCTAGTGGCCGCGCATAGGCCAGGGGAGTGCCGTAGCGCGTGTTGTAATAGAAATCCTCGTCGAATTCCTTTGAAATCACGCCGAACTGCAGCGCCTCCGAGAGCTTTTCCGCCTCCTCCGCCGTGTAATAGCGGGTCTTCGCCTCGTTGAAGAACAGCTTGCGCGGCTGGATGGGTGGCAGCCGCACCGTCTCCTTCAGGAAATCCTTGACCCAGGCGGTCTTCACCAGGGGCTGCAGCTCCTCCGCGTCGCTGCGGATCTTGGCGACCGCGGAGCCGGGTGGGGCCTTCTCTTCGTCGGCGAAGGGGATTCCGATGGCAAGAACGAACAGGACGGGGGCAATCAGGACCGGCTTCAAAAAGGGCGCACCCAGCGCCGGGAACGAGCGGGGGGGCATCGTTCTCCTCCTCAGGACTGCCTGATATACGAAGGTCGCGGGCGGGATGTTTCCATGCAGTCCCGGCTGCTGGCTCAGAGGGCCGGAGGGTTATGCCGAGCTGCGCGACAGGCGGGGTCCTGGAGACCTTGATCGACGTTGCGATTGTCTTCCGGGTCGGCTATACGGGTGCTCTTTTTTCGATGCTTTCAGGAGAGGTCGCCTTGCAGCGTCGGCAGGGGGCCTTCCACGGGCGGCTTGCCGGCAATGATGATGTACTCGCCTGCGAACGCCAGCACCGCTCCCGCCCAGGCCAGGGGCGGCACGTGCTCATGGCCAAGCATGAAGGTCAGGAAAGCGACGAGAACCGGCGTGACGCCGAAGATGAGCGCGGTGTGCGATGCGGTGGTCCTGGCGAGCCCCTCGATGAAGCAGATCTGATAGGCGGTCTGCCCGAGCAGGCCTAAACCGGCGAGCTTCCATCCGTCGCTGACCGTCGTCCTGTAGGTCTCGCCGTACCATCGAAGCAACAGGAGCAAGGTCAGGATCGCCAGGGAAAAGCGCACCCCATTGAAGGCCATCGGGTCCACCTGGACCAGCGCTATCTTGACCAGCGGAAGGTTCAGCCCCCAGATCAGCACGACGGCGAGGAGCCCCAAATCGTTCATGTCCAGGCCGAGACGACGGGCAGGGGCCGGGTGGGTCATGTGAGCCTCGTGAACGAGACCGATGAAAGGTGCC
>DASTZC010000147.1 GCA_035764505.1 Candidatus Polarisedimenticolia bacterium | reverse complement strand
TGCCGCTCCAGGTGAAAGATGGAGACGCCGGCGTGCTGGACTTGAAGCCTTTGGGAACCGTCACCTTGACCGTGTAAGTCGTCCCGAATCTCAGGGCCGTGATTTTCGGAAACACGTAGAAGCCGGTGGCGTCCGTCGTGGCGGAAAGAATCACGGTCTTTGAGGCGCTCAGCAGGCTGACCGTCGCTCCGACGACCTCGACATTGTTCGCGCTCACCACCATGCCCATCACCGGGTTCGCCTTGAGGCTCGCGCCCAATCCGGCGAGCAGAGCGTTCACATCGTTGATCAGCGTCTGGACCGGGTCGAAGGTATTTCCCTGGCCATCGACGCACGACGCGTGCAGATGCTTCCCGGCCTGCGCCTGCAGCTGCTGCAGCAGCGCGCTGAGAAGATTGATCGCCGTCTGCTGGTCGCCGGCGTCGATGGCGGCCTGTGCCTGCGCAAGTTTCGCGGTGAACGCATTGACGATGCCGGAATTGTCGATGCAGCCCAGCGTGCCCAGCGTGCCGATCACCTGCCCCACGCTCGCCGGGGATGCCTGCACGGTCAGGCTGACCGGAGCGGCATGGGTCAACAACCCCGCCGTGCCGACCACATTAAGGATGTAGGACCCTGGCTGCACGGACGGTCCCAGCTGCAGGCTGAGCTGCGAGCCTGCCGAGCCGGAAAAGGGCGGGGTGACCGGAGTCGGGGTCAGCGAGGCGCTGGCGCCGCCGGGCAGCTGGCTGGCGCTCAGCGCGACCGCCTGGCTGAAGGTGGCATTGGCGTTGACCGTGACGGTACGGCTCCCGCTGCCGCCCACGGGAAGCGTGAGAGGCGCGATGGCCGAGAAGGTGAAATCGGGCGACACCTCGAAAACGGCGGTCACCATCTTGTCGGCATTCATGACGAGAGTAGTGACCGAAAAACTCGGAGACGTCACCGGTCCCAGCCATTGCTTGAAGCGATACCCGGCATTCGGGATGGCGCGCAGCCCGATCACGGTATTGGCGGGCTCGCTGAGATCTCCCGCTGCCGGGTTGGTCGTTCCCGCCCCCTCTGGAGAGACTCGCAGCGTGAGAGCGAAGGTTTCCCTGGCGCCGGCGGGAATCTGGCACGGGATGAAGAGCTGCGGTGGCCCGGTGAAGCAGAGCTCGAAGGCGCCGATGTCATAGCCGCCCATCGCCGGACGCTCCTGGCCGCGCTGATCCACCCCCACCGTGACACTGGGGTCGGCCGCATTGAAGGCAGGACTGTTCATCGTGATCGCCATGGTGGGCGTGAATCCCTGCTGCAGGGTCAGCGGAGAGACCCCGGGGCTGGCATCGGAGACGACCGCGCCGCAGCCGTTCCAGTTGGCCGGGAAGGGATGCGCGCCCACCGGCGTATCGTTGTCGCGGACGATGTTGGCCGCGAAGCTCGTCTCCATGTTGAACCCTGCCCACGAGCATTGCTGCGGACCTTTGATGGGGATATCGGGGCCCGTGTAAGCGATGAGAGTATTGGCCAGCGTGAAGGAGGCCGGGTTCGACTCGGAAGTCTGGATGGCGACCACGCCATCGCCGAAGCCGGTTGCCTCGTTGTCGACGATGGTGGAATAGAGCACGCTCAGATGACCGTCTACGGAAAAGATGGCTCCGCCGGCATCCGTCCCGTTGGCCGCGGCCCCGCTCTCCCCCGCGTTTCCGCCCATGCCGCGCGTGACGAAGTTCTCGGTGAAGGTGCTGTTCTGGATGTCCACGCTGCCGGAGTCGTTGAAGACGGCGCCGCCAAGCGCCGCCCCGCCTCCGCCATAAAGATGATTGCCGTCGCCTGCGAAGAGTCCACCCGGCCCCGGCGTGCCGCCCGTCACGAGCCCGTCCGGACCAGCACCTCCGCCGCCGCCGAAGCCGCCATGGCCGCCGTCGGCGCTATCGACGGTCCCGGCCCACCCCGATCCGCCGCCTCCGCCGAATCCTCCGGCTCCCCCGCTGCCTCCTCCATCCGATCCGCCGCCTCCGCCGCCCCCGTAATTACCCCTGCCGCCGTTACCGCTGCCGGTGAGGGTGTTCATGCCACCGCCGCCCCCACCGCCGCCGGGGCAAGGTGCGTCCTGGCCATTCTCGTTGCCCACGCCCCCGTTGCCGCCGCAGTCGAAGCCTCCGTGCGGATCGAACGAAAACCCGTTGCGCAGCGTCCCGCCCCCGCCTCCCGCCATCCGGTCGGTGATGCTGCCGTTGGCGCAAGCGAATCCGCCGTTGCCTCGGGAGCCTCCTCCGCCGAAGCCCCCCTGGCATATCACGCCGCCGTCAGGTGCTCCATTGCCGCCCATTCCCCCGCCGCCCCCACCGCCATTGCCGGCGAAATCCTTTCCTCCATCACCGCCGATCGCCCCGTTGCCCTGGAAGGTGCAGGCCTCGACGGTCACCCCGCCGGCGTGGACGAAGATGGCGCCCCCCGCGCCCAGACCGCCGCCGCCGGAGGGACCGCCGTTGCCGCCCCGGGCCACGAATCCCTTGATGGTGGCGTCACGAAGAGTCAGGTGGCCGGTGCTGCCCACGGCGAAAGCCCTGAAGGAAGTGGTGCCGGTCCTTTGCAGGGTCGCCCCGTGGGCCTCGATGGTGATATGGGTGGTGATAATCGGAGTGGCCGTCGGTCCGAAGGGATTGAATGCATCATCCTGAATGTGGTCCATTTCCAGGACGGTGCCCGAAGGCAGGACGATGGTATCGTCTCCGAAGCCCTTCACGCACTCCGTGCGGATGAAGACTGGGGCGTTGTCTTCGTCAAACCTGGCGATCGCGATGTTGTCGTCGAAGTTGGCCGAGTAGATCGCCTCCTGCAGCGAGCAGCCGGACTCCTCCCCGCCGATCTTCTGATCGACCGAGGTGACGAAGATGACGGCCGCCGCCGCATTGCCGGCGCAGGCGCCCGCGATCAGGAGAAACATCCAAACTGCCATTCCTCTCGTGCGTAGCCTCTTCACGACTTCTCTCCTTCCCCCAAAGAATTGCTGAAAGCGCTTGCCCGCCTTGAGATTCCTCAACGGTTGTCTGCCCCGCCGATTTGACGCTCGCTCCGCACGGGGGCGGTGGTCGGCGCTCCCCCTGACTCCAGCAGACTCACGATGTCCTGAGCGAACTGTTGCAGCTCGGCAGCCGAATCATCGGAAATCTTCTTGGGCGCGAGAACGTCGACGTGATGGATGAAATCTTCGAGGTCCAGGATCGCGCTCGTCGTCTGGTTCGCCGCGAGGGCGGCGGCCGCAGCATCGAGCTTCGCGGTCAGCCCTGTCTCGGTCCCTCGGGCCAGATGCAGAGCCTTCACCTCCCCCTTCAGGTCCGACAACGCTCGGCCAGGCTGATCCAGGAGGAGCGCGGTGCGGGCGACCCAAGGCTCGAACCCGGCGACCGGATCATCGGCGATGAAGAAGATGCAATCCCCGAACGGTGTGATCTGGTCGGGAAATGACCAGTCCGGGCCCGCGGCGATGTCCTGCGCCAGGACCGTTCCCGCGGCAGTCCCATCGCTGCGCCACAGCTCCTCGCCATGGTCGTCGTCGTAGGCGATGAACAGGAGCCGGCCGGCGACCGCCTGAAGGCCGTAGGAATAGCGGAGTCCCGCCTTCACGATGACGGTGCCATCTTCGGTCCCGTCGCTGCTCCAGAGATCCGTGAAAGTGGGATCCACCGCCGACGCCGCGATGAAGAAGAGCTTCCCACCGAGCGGCGTCAACGAGTCGTTGACGATGGGATTGCTCCCTGGAATCTCTTTCACGAGCGTCGTGCCGGCTTCCGTCCCGTCCGTCTTCCACAGCTCCTCTTTGCCGAAGTTGCTGACCCTCGCCGGGAAGTAGATCTCGCCGCCCACGCTCTGCGGCAGGCCTACATACGACCAGCCGGTGCCCGGGAAGACGTCCTCGAGGAGATGGGTTCCCGCCTCCGTCCCGTCGCTCACCCATGGCTCGTACCCGTGCGAGGAATCGAAGGCGAGCATGAAGAGCTTGCCGTTGATCTCCTGGAAACCCTGAGGTCCGGAGGCCCTCGGTCCGGGATTGATGTCCTTGACGAGAACGGTTCCCGCCGTGGTGCCGTCGGTCTTCCATAGCTCGAGCCCGTGCTCAGGATCCTGGCCGCCGAAATAGAGCACGCTGCCGATGGCGTTCGGGTAACGGAAGTTCCCACCGCTTTTGAAGAAGGAGAATTGAAGATTGACGTCGGCAACCTGGACGGTTCCTCCAGGTGTGCCGTCGGTCTTCCAGAGCGTCCGGCCGTGCACTCCGTCGTCGGCGCCGAACAACACCGATCCGTTCAGCTCGGCGAACAGACCGGACTCAGCCAGGCTCCCATCGGCACCCGGATTGATGTCGGAGACCATGACCGTGCCCGCCTCGGTGCCGTCGCTTCTCCACAGCTCATAGCCGTGCTCACCGTCGTTGGCCCCGAAGAAGAGCACCCCGTTGTGGACAATCGCGCTGTTGGGCTGGGAGCTGGAAATTCCTGGATAGATGTCCTTCAGCAGCCGGGTGCCCGGGCCAGTCCCGTCGCTGATCCACAGCCCGATTCCATGAACGCCGTCGTAGGCGCCGAGAAGCATCCGCGGTCCGACGCCGGGAACCGAAACGGCCCCCAGGAAGCCGGCGTAGGACGAGTCGGTGCGGAGGCTGGGATTGATGTCCTTCAGCAGAGCCGTGCCCGCGTCCGTGCCGTCGGTTTTCCACAGCTCGTTGCCATGAACCAGGTCGTCGGCCTGGAAAAAGAGGAGGCCGTTGGGTGCCACGCCTATTGCACTCCCCACCGACGGTGAGGCGACGGGCCGCGTCCCCGCGGGCGTGGCATCGCTTTTCCAGAGCTGGTTGTACGAGGTCCCGTCGTCGTGAAGCTCGATACTCACGAAGAAAAAGGCTTCGTCCGACGCGGCGAACCCCATCAGGGGGAACACTCCCCCGAAGCCCGGCGGGGCTTCCCTCAGCAAGACGGTTCCCGCCGGCGTTCCGTCGCTTGCGTACAGTTTCGGAGCTGTGCCGTCGTTGGATATGAGGAACTTACTGCCTGTCAGACGCCAGACAATGGGAAGGCTGTTGCCGGGTCCTGAATTGATATCCTTCAGGAGAAACGTGCCCGCCTCCGTTCCGTCGCTGACCCAGGGCTCGTTCCCGGTCGTACCATCGTCGGCCACGAAGAGCAGGAAATGGTCGAATCCCTGGAGCCCGGCCACATTGGAAAACGCTTTTACAGGCACGGTTCCCTCCGCCGTGCCGTCGGTCTTGTAGAGCTGTGAGGAAAAGCTGGTGGTGAAGAACACCATGCCGTTCGCCTCGGCCAGATTGCTAATGAACGAGTTGCCGAATGGAGTGATGTCCTTCACGAGGAAGGTCCCTGCCTCCGTTCCATTGCTTCGCCACAGCTCCTGCCCATGCTCTATGTCAATCGCAGCGAATAAGAGCAATCCGTGAAAGGCCACCATCGCCTGGGGATAGGAGTTGCCATCCCCGGGAGAGATGTCCTTCACCATGACCGTGCCGGCCACCGTTCCGTCCGTTTTCCACAGCTCGTACCCATGCACCGCGTCATCGGCGGAGAAGAAGAAAATGCCACCCACCGAGGTGCTGAACAGTGGATAGGTGGCATCGAAAGCCACGGAATTGCTCCCTAGAGGAAAGGTCCCCGCCTCGGTTCCATCGGATCTCCACAGCTCGAGGCCGTGGGCTCCATCGTCGGCCACGAAATAGAGGATTCCGCCGACCGCCTGGGGAAACCAGGTAGAGTTATCGGACGGCGACTGGAAGGGACTCGCGGTGGATCCGGGACGAATCTCCTTCACCATCCGGGTGCCCGTTTCGGTTCCATCGGTTCTCCACAGCTCGTATCCGTGGACTCCGTCATCGGCCGGGAAGAAGAGCGCACCGCCCAGCTCCACGGAGAATCCGGGGTTGCTGCTATTGGGGCCCGGGTTGATGTCCTTGACGAGGGAGGTCCCCGCCTCCGTGCCGTCGGTCCGCCACACCTCGAATCCGGTGCCAGATGTGTAGGCCGAGAAGATCGTGATGCTCCCCAGCCGCTGGTACTGGTATGGAAACGATCCCCGCTCGAAGCTCGGCGTCGGGTTGACGTCTTTCAGCAAGCGGGCGGGGCCGCTGCTCGCGAGCACAGGGACGGCAAACACCAGAAGCGTCGACCGGAGAATCAGCCTGGCAAATGTCCTGCTCAACATGGTGCTTCTCCCCTTCGTGACGTCTTGGGTCCTCACGTCAGAATCCGGCAATGAAGCGATTGAGAACGTTGCGAGTGATTTGCTCGACCGCCGGATTCCGGCAGCTCACGAGCCCAGGATGGAACCAGGGATAGCCGCACTGGACGCGAAGGGCTGGTCCATTGTTGGCGCCGTCCGGGGTCTTGAGACCCGTGAAGTAGTCATCGAGGCCCCAGGCCCATTCGTTGGTGGCGGCGTTGAACACCCAGGCGCCGCTCGGCGCCTGATAGATCGTCATCGCCCAATCGGTCCGCAGCCCGGGATAGTAGGGGAACGGATTGGAGCAGAACCCTTCATCCGGCACGCGGCCCAGGGGGGAAATCGGCGATCGATCGCAGGGATAGACACACGCCGGTGGCTCGGCCCTGCAGGCGTCATCCGTGCAGCAATCGTCCTTGACCGTCTTGGCGGTGCATTCTTTCGAGGCATCGTCGCTGCAATGCAGGACGGTCAGTTGTTCACAGGAGGGCGGCTTCGCCCTGCAGGCGTCGGTCGTGCAGCAGTCGTCCACGACTGTGTCGGGGGTGCATACCTTGGAGGCGTCGTTCCCGCAGTGCCGGGGAGCCGCCGCAATCGATTCGTACCATGAGTTGAAATCCCCGTCGAAATCCTGCGGCAGCGGGAATCCAGGCAGACCGGCACCGAAATTGGGCACCTGGGTGTGAACGAGGACCTGCAGCCCGTCCGGCGAAGGGAAAAGTGGATCGACGGAGGTATAGTCATATTCGCTCCCAATGATTCCTGGAATGGAATCACCAACCTGCAGGCCGGTGTTGGCGAAGACCCAGTGATCAAGGAGGGAGTCGGGAGCCAGGAAGATATCGCCACCTCCCGTGATGGCGGCTCCGGGGTCCCACATGCCGCCAACCAATGCCTGCTCGCTTTCGCTGACGCCGTTGGCATCCAAGGTCCGGGAGTAGTCGGCCAGCTTGACCTTGCACAGGTTCCCATCCGTGCAGTCGTCGTCGGTGACGCACTCCGTCTCCGATCGGGCAATTCCCGTGTCCTTGTTCACGCAATTCGCGAACAGCGTGATCCTGCGATTCGGCGTGCCGCTGGAATCCGGAAGCAGCCCCACGGGCCAGTAGACATAGTTCGCGCCGAAGAACCCCAGGCTGACGCCCTGATCGCGGGCCTGGACCATGTGCGCCTTCATCTCCCGCGTCACGTACTCGTCGTGACCGACGGATAGATAGGCTTTGGCCCGAAGCAAACGTCCCACATCCTCGTGCGTATCGACGTCGGTGATGTAGGTCACGTCGTAGCCCTGGCGCTCGAGCCAGCGAACCATTCCGTAGTCCATCGACGCGGGAGCGAGGTTTTGCAGAAAATCACCTGCGCCGATTCCGTAGAACAGACTGACGCTTCGAGAATAGAAGGGGAGTGGATTGGCAAAGCTCCGCTCGACCAGCCCATAGGGGCGGTCCATCGAAACGGTCTTCGCCTGCTTGCCGCCCTTCGTCGCGAAGTCATAGAGCGACTGGCCGGTGTATTCCCGGCCTACCGTGTCGTAGCCGGGCCATGGGTTGTAGGCATGGTAGGTGAGGACCGATTGCTGGAAGACCAGATCGGCGCGTCGTGCGTCGCGCACCGTGAAGATGATGTAGCTCTCCTTGCCTGACGTGTTGGCGTGGAGCTTCACCAGGTAGATGCCGCTCAGCCAGGAGCTCGGAACATGGATGACGAAGGGCTTGGTCCATTGGCATTCGACGACCTCCGTCGTGGGATCGACATCGGGGGTCACCTGTTTCACACCGGGCAGCATTTGCGGTCCTAGGACCTTTCTTCCGCCGGTGCCGCCGTACCATCCCATGCGGAAGACGGTCAGCGAGTAGGTCTTGTCGGCCGTGCTCACGAACAAGCGGATGTCTCCGCCGACGGGTACGCTGGTGAGCGAGGCATAGCCTTCAATCTGGCGATTGTCGGCGGGATTGGTCAGCTGCCAGGCGGTCGTGCCCGGCTGGCGGTTCTCCAGCTGGATCAGGTTCAGAGGGCCGGCTGAAGAAGGTCTCACTCCCGACAGCAACAAGATTCCCGCACAAGTCATCATCAAGAATCGTTTCATGCTCAAGTCTCCTTTTTGCAAGGTCGCTCGCCGCGTCTTGTGGCTCTCTATTGGGGAAAACGGAAGGCCTGGTTGAAACCCGACAAAGGACGAGTTGGACGATGTACCGAGGAGAGGACGAGACTTATCGGCGGGCTATCGGGTGGGTGCGTCGGGCAGCACGAGCTGGCGGCCGCTCCATGTATCCGGGTGATCGGGACCCAGGGTGCCCGAAGATTCTCTGCCGCCGAGCGAAGGTCGGCGAGGGGCAGGCCGTGCTTGCTTTCGGCTCAAGGCCAGGTAGGCGCGCCCGAGGTGCCTGGAGAAGGTCAGCTCATTCTCACGGGCAGGACCTCCCCTGGCGGGGGATGCCCGAGCTCGTATCACCGAGGGATCCCTGTCCGCCCGGGCAGGTGTCCTGGGCGCGGTTCAGGTAGAAGAACACTCCTCCGACGCCCGGGACGGCCGCGTCGGTCGCGGAGGTGTCGGGGCCGTTGTCCGACTCGAGGCAGACGGTGAAGCCCGAGAGGAAGTCGTTGGCGACGACCGAGCGCAGAGTGTCGTAGATGAGGCTGGAGACCGTCGCGCCCGGTGCCGCCGGTGGGTCCCAGGCCAAATCGGCCGCGGAAGTGAATCGCAGATTGACGGTCTCGCCGGGCGTATCCCAGATGGCTGCCCCCGAGTCGCTGCAATCCGCGATGAGGCTCAGGCACGATGGGTCGCCGAGCGCTCCGTAGCCGTCGCCATCCTGGTCGAGGCAGCCGCCAGTCCGGAACTTCGTCTCGGTGATGCTGTTCCCGCCGAGAGATATCCATGGGGAATGAGGGAAGAAGGGATCGCTGCTCGCGATCCGGGCGCGCCAATGATAGAAGGTGCCCTCCGCCAGCCCCGGAACAGCCTGGTTGAAGTCGGTCGCGCTCCCGTAGTACGGACCGAGCGGATCGGGCGCGCCGGTGTCCTGGACTGGTGAAGCGGCGGTCCCGGTTCCGTTGAACGGCGTTCCGAGCGGCTTCACCTCCCACTGCAGGCGGACCTTGCCCCGGCCGGACGCGATGCGACCCCGCTCCTTCAGCTTGAAGGCCGTCTCGGAATCGGACTTGCCCAGCAAGGCGACCGGGGCGGTTGTGGTGCTCCGGGCTTGCAGGGGAATCCGATCGATGATTCTGCCCGGACCGCCGACGGGATAGAGGAATGCCCCACCGGCATCGGAATTGTTGTAGTCATAGCCAGGACCGCCGACGATGAAATCCGCGTAGCCGTCGCCATCGAAATCGCCGGCGTTCGCGACCGAAGCGCCCACGTTGGAGCCGACGCTGAAGGGGTAGTACCCCGAGGACCAGGCCGGCGACAATGCGAGGCCGGAGGCCGAGCCGAGATAGAGGTAGGCCCGCCCATCGTCCTGGGTGGCCAGGTCGTAGAGGGGAGCCCCAACGACGACGTCCGCGTAGCCGTCGCCGTTGACGTCTCCCGCCGTGGCGACCGAGGCGCCGAACCGGGCGGAATGCTGGGAGGGATCCGCCACCCAGGCGAAGCTCGCTGCGGGGCCCGAGGCGGAGCCGAGGTAGAGATAGGCCCGTCCGCCCGCCGCCCCCGGGCCGGACTCGGAGCCCTCCGCACCGACGATGACATCGGAATAGCCGTCGCCGTTGACATCTCCCGCCGTCGCGACAGAGGAGCCGCAGTTGGCGGATGCCTCCGGAAACTCCAAGTGATGGGCGTCCACGGTCCAGACCGGGCTGGCGGCGAGGCCGCCGGGCGAGCCGAGGTAGACATAGGCCCGCCCTTCATCGGTTTCCACATCGTCGAAATTCGGCGCCCCGACGATGACGTCCGAGTAGCCGTCGCCGTTGACGTCCCCTGCCGTCCCGATCGATAGACCGAAATTCGCGTCTGCCTGATCGCTCTCGGCCGTCCAGGCCGGAGTCGCCGCGAGACCGGAAGGGGAGCCGAGGTAGAGATAGGCTCGCCCTTCGTTGAGCTGGCCGTTGTCGTAGTAAGGAGCGGAAACCAGGATATCCGAGTATCCGTCGCCGTTGACGTCGCCTGCGGTCGCAACCGAGGCGCCGAAATTGGCGCCAGCCTGGTTGCTCTCGGCCGTCCAGGCCGGAGTCGCCGCCAGGCCGGAGGCCGATCCGAGGTAGAGGAAGGCTCGCCCCTCGTTGGCCTGTCCGTTGGTGAAGTAAGGCGCCCCGACGAGAACGTCGGAGTAGCCGTCGCCGTTGACGTCCCCCGCGGTCGCCACCGAGGCGCCGAAATTCGCGCCGGCCTGATTGCTCTCCACGGTCCAGGCGGGAGAAGGAACGAGGCCTTGGCCGATGTCGGGGCCGAGATAGACGTAGGCCTGTCCTTCATCCGTCTGGCCGTTGTCGTAGCCCGGTGATCCGACGATGAGGTCCGAATAGCCGTCGCCGTTGACGTCCCCCGCCCCTTGAACGGAAGAGCCGAAGCGGCCGTTCGCCTGGAACGCGTCCAACGGCAGGCCCGGCCCCAGCTGCCCTTCCGGCACGAGAGCCGAAGCTGAGCCGAGATAGACATAAGCACGTCCCTCGTCGATGAAGCTGGCGCCGTTGTAGGTGTAAGCCGAGACGATGACATCGGAATAGCCGTCACCGTTCACGTCGCCGGCCGTGGCGACCGACGTGCCGAAATTGCTCTGCGCCTGATCGCTCTCGGCCATCCATGCGGGGGACGAAGCCAGCCCTCCGATCGAGCCAAGGTAGAGATAGGCCTTGCCTTCGTCGAGATCGGGATCGTCGTAAGCGAAGGCGCCCACCAGGACATCCGCGTAGCCGTCGCCGTTGACGTCCCCCGCTGTGGCGACCGAGACGCCGTACCCGGCGCCGGCCTGGTTGCTTTCGGTGGTCCAGGCGGCGGTCGTGGACAGGCCCGAAGCCGAGCCGAGATAAAGAAAGGCTCGGCCTTCGTCGGCTTGCCCGTTGTCGTAGAAATAGGCTCCGACGATCACGTCGGCATAGCCGTCGCCGTTGACGTCTCCGGCCGAGCCGACCGAATTGCCGAAAAACGCATTGGCCTGATTGCTCTCCGCCGACCAGGCGGGTGTCGAAGCGAGTCCGGAACCCGAGCCCATGTAGACCCAGGCGCGTCCTTCCAGGGAATTGCTGGCGCTGCTGTAGTGATAGGCGCCCACGATGACGTCCGCGTAGCCGTCGCCGTTGACGTCCCCCGCCGTGGCGACCGAGACGCCGTACTTCGCACCCGCCGAGTCGCTCTCGGCGGTCCAGGAGGCGGTGGTGGACAGACCCGAAGCCGAGCCCAGGTAGAGATAGGCCCGGCCTTCGTCGGTTTGCCCGTTGTCATAGCCATAGGCGCCCACGATGACGTCGGCATAGCCGTCGCCGTTGACGTCTCCCGCCGTGGCGACCGAGACGCCGTATGCCGCGCCCGCCTGATCACTCTCGGCGGTCCAGGAGGCGGTCGGGGACAGGCCCGAAGCCGAGCCGAGATAAAGAAAGGCTCGGCCTTCGTCGGCTTGCCCGTCGTCATACCCATACGCTCCCACGATGACGTCCGCATAGCCGTCGCCATTGACGTCCCCGGCCGAACCGACGGAGGCGCCGAAAAAGGCATTGACCTGATTGGCCTCCGCCGACCATGCCGGAGCTGCCGCCAGTCCCGAGGCCGATCCGAGGAAGACGAAGGCGGCGCCCTCATCCGTCTCGCCGTCGTCGTAGCGGAAGGCCCCGACGATCACGTCGGAATAGCCGTCGCCGTTGACATCGCCGGCCGTGGCGACGGAGTAGCCGAAGTTGGCGCTTGCCTGGTTGCCCACCGCGGTCCAGGCGGCGCTGGTCGAGAGCGGATCGATGGTGATGGGATAGCTGGCATCCCGGACGTCGACCACGAGGCGAATCCCCCGCACCCCTTGGCGCGCGAATCCTTCCATCCAAGCCGGCAGCCTCTCACCGCGCGCATCGGTCACCTGCAGCTCTCCATAGTGAATCGCGCGCGCGCCGGAGGAAGTCACGAAGTCGATCGATTGATGGTCTTCCGCGACACGGGGGTTGAGGTCGCCCCAGAGGGCGAGATCGAGATGGATCCGGCCTGGCGCGGCGGGCGCCATTCGCTCGACCTTTCCGGGAGCCGTCTCTTTCTCGCGCGCTCCTGGAGGCGCCTGCAGCACGAAGATCTGCTCCAGTCCCTTCGAGGTGTTCTCGTAGGCTTCGGTGAAAGCGCCGCGGCGGTATTCGATCCGGTTCCCCGAAGGAGACCGCTCGGCCCGAGGCGGCTTGCCGGTCGCTTCTCCCCTGCCGTAGCCGACCAGCGACAGCCCCCAGCGCCACGAGGGAGACTCTTGGGCCCTCGGCACGACACGAATCCCCTCGGCGGTGAACCAGGTCCGGAACCCGTGGGCTCGATTGGGAGCCTGCCAGGACGGCTCGACTCCGTCGATGCCGGGGACCGCCTGCCACGACACCTCGTATTCCTGGTCGGCCAGCTGCTTCTCCGCCTGATCGATCCAGCCCGTGGGTGCTGGGGTCCCGGTCTGGCGGGTGGCGGGCGCCGCGCGTGCTGTCGTGGGTGTCGAGGCGCTTCCCGTTTCGGTGGATCGGGGCGCCTGGGGAGCCGCCGTGGTCGGGCCCCCCTGAACCGTGGCCAGGAAAAGCGTCGGGATGAGAACCAGGCAGGTCCACGCCGATGCGCCTTTCGCATGTCGTTTACCAGCCGATCGTGACCTGCCCTGCATGATTGGCCCCCCTTGGCCTCGTCTTCCAGCTCTCTCCAGAGCTGGGGAATGGTTGTGCCGATTACCGGTACTTTGGCTTCCTACTGAGGAAAACGGAGGGTGAAGGTGAAACCCGACAGGGGACGAAGGAAACGAGGGGGGTGGAAGAGGGCTAAGAGCGGGCTAGCGGGCGGCGGCGTCCGGCTCCGCGAGCTGGCGTGCGCTCCGGGTGTCCGGATGATCGGGACCCAGAGCGTCCTGGAGGTTTTCGGCAGCCGACCGGAAGTCGGCGACAGCGAGGTCGTGCTTGCCTTCGGTTTGCAGAGCC
>DASTZC010000146.1 GCA_035764505.1 Candidatus Polarisedimenticolia bacterium | reverse complement strand
TGCCATGATGCCGCGAAACCCCGACTTCCTATGGCTGCGGGCAAGCGCGTTGTCATCCGATTACGAGCACCCCGAGCATGTCGAAGAGGCAATCAAGTTCGTGGATGACCACCGCCACGAGGTGGAGAACCCTGCCGACCTGCTCGTCGTCAAGGCGGGAGCACAGGAATTCCTCGGCTCGCAGGTACACAACGATCCGCAACGGGTCGCCGCGGCGCTCGCGACCCTGGAGGAGGCGCGCCGGATCGATCCGACGAATTACAAGGCGCACAGCCTGGCCGGTCTCTATCTATCTCGCGGCGGCGAGCCGGAGAAAGCTCTCCCTCTGCTGGAAAGAGCCATCAAGCTGGCGCCCGATACGATCCCGGCGCATGTGGAGTACTGGCAGGCCGTTGCAAACCTGGATCCTTCGCAGCAGGCATCGCGCCGTGAAGCGGTCGTAAAGGACATGGGTGCCGTGGTGGCCCGAAGCGCGGATTTCCCATGGGCCCTCTGGCGCGCTGCGCGTGCGTATGGCAAGCTGGGCCTTCCCGACAAGCAGCGTGACCTCGAGGAACTTCTTCTGCGAAGCTATCCCGATTCCGGCTGGGAGGACGCTGTCGTATCGGACCGATTGGCGAGGATTGCCCAGTCGCTAGACCTCTGGAACCGGGACCGGGGGAAACCTCCCCAAGAGGGGCCTGCCGTGAATCTGGCGGTGGAAGAAATCCACCCGACTCCGGAAAGTCTGGATCGCGAGATGGGCGGGGGCTTCAAGGAGTTCCTCTGGAAATATGTCGAAAAGCCCCATCCCGACAACGGTCCGGCTCAAGGCTATACCTTGGGCTATGCCTACATGGTTCTGTTCGAGATGGCCAGGAGCGATCCCGGTTACGACGAGAAAAAACTCGAGCAGCTCGTCCGGGGGTTGGTGGATCATGGTGATGCGACCCAAGGCTCCGACACCAGGGGTCTGAACGAGCTTGCGAGCCGCAGGATCGCCCTCGACCGCACGGAGCAGATGGCGCGAGCGGCGCTGGAACAGGCCGAAAAGAAGCTCGCCGAAAAGAGCCGCGATCCGAATGCGATCTATCTCGACTCGGCGCGCGGCCACGTTGCCCGGCTGCACGATGCTCTCGGGTGGGTCCTCCTCAGGCAGGGCCGAATCGAGGCGGCTGAGAAGGAATTGAAAATGGCTCACGAGATGAGCCCCGGCGACCGTGAAAACCTCTACCACCGCGCGGAGCTGGCCCTGGCGCGCGGCGAGCGGGCGAGGGCCGAGGATCTCCTCGCCGAGTGCGGGCTCATCCCTCCCCGAAGCGACAACCCCTGCACACCGGCGCTGGAGGATCTCTACCGGCGGGACCATACCGACATGACGGGGTATGACCGATACGCCAAGGCGGTATTTGCCAAGGGACGCGCCCTGAAACGAGAGCGCCTACTCGCCACCCGCATTCAGCCGGCCCGCGCGATTCTTCCCTTTCGCTTCAAGTCCCTCGATGGACCGGGCTTTTCCTCCGAGGACCTGAAGGGCCGGGTCGCCGTCATCGACTTCTGGGGGATCTGGTGCGGGTCGTGTGTCGCCGCGATGCCGGACTTCCAGAAGCTGGCCGACAAGTACCGAAACGATCCTGATGTCGCCATCGTGGCGATCGACACTTTCGATCCCGCGCCGAAGCTCGAGAAATGGCTGAAGCGGAACGGCATCACCGTACCCGTCCTGCTGGAGAGCGATTACGTGGACAAGGCGAAGATCGAGTCCTATCCGACGACCTGGTTCCTGAACCGTCAAGGACTCCTGAGCTATGCTCGCATCGGGGACGCCGAGGATCTGATCGAGGAGAACAGCTGGATTATCGAAGAACTGAAGCGCGATCGCCGAGAATGACTCCTGGCCGGATCCTCGGAGTACGGAACCTCTCCTCGATAGCGGATCAACCCGTATAGCCTCCTTCCCGTCCCCCGCCAGCCGCGATCGAAATCTCCCCTTGCTTACCGAGAGGAGTCTGTTGTAGACTCCCCTCGGATACCGAGATGAGCAAACCAACCGACCTCGTCCAGGGCACCCTCGATCTTCTGCTCCTCAAGATTCTTGCTTTGGAGCCGATGCACGGGTGGGCCATCAGCCTGCGGATCAAATCGTTCTCCGGAGACGTCCTCCAGGTGAGCGAAGGCTCCCTCTATCCGGCCCTGCACAAGCTCGAGCAGGAGGGCTGGATCAAGGCGGAGTGGAAGCAGACGGAGAACAACCGACGGGCGAAGTTCTATTCCATTACCCGGATGGGCCGGAAGCAGCTCGACGCCGAGGCGGCGAACTGGAACCGCCTTTCGGCCGCCATCTCGCAGATCGTCAAGCTCTCGGAGACGTAGCGTCCCATGCCCATCTTTCGCTGGTGGTCCACCGCGCGGCTTCGCCTGCGGTCCCTGCTGCTCGGCCGGCGGGTGGAAGAGGAGATGGAAGAGGAGTTGCGCTATCACCTAGAAAACAAGATCGAGGAAGGGCTCGCCAGAGGCCTCTCCCCGGAAGAGGCACGCTACGCGGCGCTGCGCGCCATGAACGGGCTCGAGCAGCAGAAGGAGCGGATGCGCGACGCGCGCGGCATCCGTTGGCTCACCGAATTCGTCGCCGATCTGCGCTACGCCATCCGCAGCCTCGGACGCTCTCCCGGATTGACGGGCTTCGTGATCCTGACACTGGCCGTAGCGATAGGAATGTGCTCGGCCACCTTCAGCGGGATCGACTCGCTCGTCTTCCGACCCTATCCCGTGCGGGATCCAGGCGACATCGTGACCCTGGTGAGCACGACCCAGGACAATCGTTTCGGACAGTTCTCCTACGGCGAGTACCGCGATATCCGCGACGGCACGAGGAGCTACGACGGCGTCATCGCCAGCAGCACCCTCAGCCTCGTCGGCTTCAGCGCCGAGCCCGGAGCCATGCCGCGCGCCCGGGGCGGCATGATGGTCTCCGGCAACTACTTCCGCGTGCTCGGCGTCGAGCCGCAGGTCGGACGCGGCTTCCGCGACAGCGAGGACCAGGTGCCCGGTCGCGATGCCGTGGTGGTCCTGGGCCACGACTTCTGGGGAAGGGAATTCGGCGCGGACCCTTCCGCCGTCGGCAGGACCGTGCGGCTGAACGGCAGG
Source organism: Candidatus Polarisedimenticolia bacterium (assembly GCA_035764505.1). NCBI lineage: Bacteria > Pseudomonadati > Acidobacteriota > Candidatus Polarisedimenticolia > Candidatus Polarisedimenticolia bacterium. The sequence continues at coordinate 39,701 of DASTZC010000146.1, read as the reverse complement.
GATTTCACCGTGGTCGGAGTCGCCCCGGAGTCCTTCCCGGGCATGCAGGTTTTCTATCGTCCGGATCTCTATATGCCGCTGGCGATGGCGCGGCTCTTCTCGGCCGATCCCAAGAAGGATTTCTTCGTCGACCGCGACGCGCGCGAGCTGACCATCAGGGCGCGCCTCAGGCACGACACGCCTCAGCAGGAGGCGCAAGCCGAGATCACCGCGCTGGCCCAGGGCTTCGAGCGCGAGTATCCGCGTACCAATCGTGACCGCGGCGCCGAAGTAAACACCCAGCTCCAGATGCGCGCGCGGGCCGACGATCCCAACTGGAAGTTCATGGTGATCACCAACGTCCTGACGCTCTCGGTCCTCCTGGTGGCCTGCACCAACGTCGCCGGAATCCTGCTGAGCCGCGCCCGCTCCCGCACCCGTGAAATCGCCTTGCGTTTGGCGCTGGGCGCGGGACGCCTGCGGCTGGTGCGGCTCCTGCTGACGGAAAGCCTGGTCCTGGCCTGCCTGGGCGGGTTGGGCGGAATCGTCGTGGGGGACACGGTCCTCGACTGGCTTGCCAGATTCTCGCTTCCCAGCGAGCTCCCGACGGTGCCGCCGTTTCAAATGGACGGACGCGTGATGACCATCGCGCTCCTGTTATCTCTGGTGAGCGCGGTGGTCTGCGGCCTCACGCCGGCGCTCCAGGCCACGCGCACCGATCTCGTGGCCGGTCTCAAGACGGCCGACGTGGATGAGCCGGGACGGAAGCGCCTGTGGGGACGCAACGGCCTGGTCGTGGCGCAGGTGTCGACCTCCCTGATGCTCCTGGCGGCGGCTTTCCTCATGTATCGCGGCTTCCAGCAGGAGATGACCGAGGGCATGGGCTATGTGAAGAGCCGCCTGCTCCTGGCGCGCTTCGATCCGCGCCTGGTGCAATACGACGTCGCCCGCACCCGGCGGTTCTACGACCAGCTGGTCGCGGGCGCGCGCGAGATGCCGGGAGTCGTGAACGCAACGCTGACGGAGAATCCGCCGCTCATTCTCGACACCTTCGCCGTCCTTGCCTTCGTGCCGGAGGGCGTTCCGATGCCGCGCGATCGCGAGAACTTCACCTCCTTGATGGATGCCATCGACCCGGGGTTCTTCGAAACCATGGGTGTCCCGATCCTGCGCGGCCGTGGTTTTCTGCCTTCCGACACGGAAGACACGCCGCGCGTGGCGGTGGTGAATGAGCAGCTCGCGAATCATTACTGGCCGGGCGAGGAGGTGCTGGGCAAGCAGATCCGGCTGGAGAACGCCACGGGCGAGCGGGTCGAGATCGTCGGGGTGGCCCGGACCATCAAGTACCGGACGCCCAACGAGAGGCCGGCCGATTTCGTCTACCTGCCTCGGACGCAGCATCCGCTGCCGCGCATGATTCTGATGCTGAAGACGAGCGGCGACCCGCTGCAGATCGTCGCGCCCCTCAAGGAGGTCGTCCGAGGGCTGGATGCCGACATGCCGGTGCTGTCGACCCGAAGCTACGAGGATCTGTACCGGTATCACGTCGTGGAAGGACCGGGGGCCGCCATCCGGCTGGTCGGATCGCTGGGCGCCATCGGCCTGCTCCTCACGATTGCCGGCCTGTACGGCCTCATCGCCTACAACGTCAGCCGGAGGACGCGGGAGATCGGGATCCGCATGGCCCTGGGGGCGCAGCCCCGCGACGTGCTGCGCCTGGTGATGCGCAAGGGACTCGTGCTGGTGGGAATGGGTACGGGGATCGGTCTGGCGATGGGGTTCGCCGTCGAGAAGATGATGAACTCCATGCTGTTCAACCTCGGCGGGGTCGACCTGACCGTCTATGCGATGGTCGTGCCGGCGATGCTCCTGGCGACAATGGCGGCCGCCTACTTGCCGGCCCGGCGAGCGGCGCGCATCGCCCCCACCGAAGCGCTGCGCTGCGAGTGAGGCGTCACCATCAACCGGTGTGATAGCGCCGCTCGCTCCCGTTGCGACGAGAAGCCGTTCCGCACCCTTTCCTCCGTGCCTGGAACCTCGGTCAGCTCTCCCATCTCCGCCTTCGGTCACCGGTGAATGCAGGTCTCCCGTACCTGGTGCGCTCAGGCTTCCGCACGCCTAGCGACAGGGTACAAGGTGGGCCAGGGGCACGGAGTCTGCTATTCTCGGCAAAGTGGTTCGCAGAGCATTCTGTAACGTAAGCCGTATCTGAGGAGCAGACATGAGACAGCAGAGAACCTTCTCATTTCTCATTCTTGCGGCGATGGCATCCCTTGTCATTTCCTGCAAGGGGACCAGCGATGCCGCGATCACGGGCATGGTCAAGACCAAGCTCGCAGCCGACAGCAAAGTCAATGCGTCGGAGATCAACGTCGACACCGCCAATGGAGTCGTCACGCTGACCGGTAACATCGACAGTCAGGAGGGCAAGGACCGGGCGATCCAGCTGGCGCGCGATACGAAGGGCGTGCGGGATGTGAACGACATGATCTCGGTGAAAGTCGGAGCCGCGACGGGCGATGCTCCGAGTCCGGACCGCACGGTCGGCGAGCGCATCGATGACGCGGGGATCACGATGCGGGTGAAGGCGAAGCTCCTGGACGATCCCAACGTGAAGGGCCTGAAGATCGATGTGGACACCCGGGACGGAGTCGTGTACCTGACCGGCGCGGTCTCCGGCGAGGCCGAGAGGAATCGTGCCATCGAGCTGGCCAGAAACACCGAGGGTGTGAAGGACGTCCAGGCCAATTTCCAGTAATCCTCCTGGAGCGTCGACGGTGGGTCAACGCTGAAAGGGGATACCCGACCCTGCAGCGAGCGGATCCTTGGCCATCTCTATTTCAGCTCGGTGGCGGTGACCTCGAGCTGGAACCGGTGGTTGCTGGTCAATTCGTCCACGCCGCTGATCACTACGGGCTTTCCGAGGGTAATCGGGGCCGAAGTGTTCATCTGCACGTGGCGCATCAGCGGCGTCCCGCTCTTCTCGCTTTCGGCATTGGCGAAGCTCGAGATCTCCGCCTTGGCCACCAGGAAGGGAGTGCGGGGACCATCCAGAATCCGGCAATCCACGGAAAGGCCGACGTCCGTGTACGAGATCTTTTTCTCTTCCGTTGAAATCGGCACCCGGGTCCCGACGCGCAGCTGCTGCCAGTCTCCCGACTTCGTCATCAGCGTGTAATTCCGGGTGCTCACGGTCTTTTCTCCCTCGAGCTCGCGCACGACGAAATCCAGCTTGTAGAACTTCCAGATCTCGCCCTTTTCGTCCTCGGCCCTCGCCACCAACGGAAACAGTCCCAAAACCATCACCGCCACGGCCAGCCACTTGAAGCTCTTTCTCATAGGTCCTCCTCCGTCCCTATAGGTTTTATTTCCTGCAATGGCCTGATCTCAATCTCCTGAATGCTCACCTGGGGCAGCGGCTCGTCGCCCGGCGGAATTTCCGGCCGGGGAGACGATAGAAGCCCGCTTTGCATGGCAGCCAGCACCAGACGTTCCTGCTCGCTCAGCGGCGCCGGCGCGGGGAACACAGTTCCGTTACGCGGATGCGATGTGACCCTCGAGGCCGACCTGACACCATGATGGATTCCTGGACTGCCTTTGGCCTGAGGTTTGCCGGCTGCCCGGGGAGCGTCGGGGCCTCTTCCCGGGGATGGCGCAGACCCTGTCAGGCCCTGCGGCCTCGACTCCTCCGCCTCACTGCCACCGCCGTGCTCCGTCATCTCCGGAGCCAGCTCCTGGGCTTTCGCCACTGAAAGTGCGGCTGGATTCTGAGCCGGACGGTCTTTGGTCGAGACGGTCTCGAGTGACAAGCTGCGATTCCGGACCACCACCAGCGTCACGAGGATCACGGCCGCGGCCGCCGCCAGGGCCGGCGCCCACGCCTTCCGCCAGCGATGAGGCAGCCCACGCTTCTCCGCAGCGAGCCTGTCCATGACGCGTCCCTCGAGGCCCGCGAGCGGCTCTGTGTCGCTGTAGCGCGCAAGCGCTTCGTCCAGCCACCCGTCCATTTTTCGCTCAGGATCGTCTGGTACCATCACCGACTCCCATCCGAACCAAGAGCTTCTCCTTCAGCATCTGCCGGGCGCGGAACAGGCGCGTTCGCACCGTCGCTTCCGGGACTCCCAGCACCTTGCCGATCTCCACCGAGCTCATCTCCTCGACTGTCGAGAGCACGAGCGTGTGCCGCAGATCCTCGGGCAGGGTCACGATAAGGCGGTGCAGGATCGCCGCTTGCTCCTGTTGCAGGAGGTGCCGTTCGGCACCCGCTTCCCCCGAGCGCGCCTGGAAGCCGGCCTCGATCAGCTCTCCCAGCTCCCCTTTCGGTCGCCGCTGGATGCAGTCCAGCGCCACGCGGAACGCGATTCGCGCCAGCCACGACTTCATCTCACGGACGTTTGGCAGCTCTCCGCTGCGATGCACCCGCAGGAAGGTTTCCTGCACCGCATCTTCAGCGTCCTCCACGTTGCGCAGCATGGAATAGGCCACCTTGAATACGAACCGCGCCTGCTCCCGGACGACGGACTCGATGTCCGTCGCAGCGGTCTTCATCGCTTCCGTCTCCGCTGATCGAGCCGCCCCCTTCAAACGGGCAAGCGACTCGTCTTCCGGGAATGCCTGCCCCACTGTCGCCGCCCTCAACTAAAGACCGCTTTCCCGGCCGATCGTTCTGAGGTTTCTCGGAATCGCCGACAATGACACCGCTCACCGGGCCAACATCTCAAATCCTCAGAAGGCTTTGGCTGTAGCGAGGCGACGGGCGGCCTTCTGAGTGAGCAGGGGCACCTTGGACGCGACGGCAAGGAGCGGCCGCGCGTCAACCGCCGACACTTGAACATGCCGACGGGGCAACGTCGAGCCCATGCCGCCGTCTTGATGAGTTGAGAATGAATTTAAGAGAAGGAGGTTCGGAGGTCCCATCCGATCAGAGGGATGGCAAATCTCGAAGCATCGGAACCAGGCAGGGAACTAGGTTACCTTCGCGGATTGAGTAGAGGTTGGGAGGGCAAAATCATTAATCCCCAGCCAGAAAGTCTCGGTCTATCAGTGCAAGAAGCTCACTTCCGGCCTCCGGCGTTCACCCAATCTCCGATAGAGACCTTCTGCTTCCCCCTGAATAAGTGCCGGCCGTTGACGCGCGGCCGCCCTTGCCGCCGCGTCCAACGGTGCCCCTGCCCACTTACTGCTTGAGGATCTCTTCCTCCGGCTGCTCCTGAGGCGGGGAGTTGGGCTCCAAGGTTGCTTTGAGCGTCAGGTCGGTGTCCTCGAGGACGGTGAACTCCCGCACCCAGTCCACGTAACCCGCCTTCTTGACCATGATGGAGTGGTCGCCCGCGGAAAGGTGCAGTCTCCTCGCCGGCGTCGTGGCCAGCAGCCTGGAGTCCAGGTAGATTTCGGCGTCATCCGGAGTGCTTTCAATCGTCAGGATGCCGGTCTTGGGCATCTCACGCGGGGGCCTCGGCGGAGGCACCGTCTTGAGAGCCACCGGCGGAGCAGCCTCGTGGACCGGCGGAGGTGGCGGAGCCACCGCGGGGACCGCCGCCGGGATGCCTTCGCGAAGCATGGGGGCCCTTCCCTGGACAGGCGGCGGGATCTCGAGGCCGGCGTCGGAGGCGGCCTCCTGAATTCCCTGCGCGATGGAGTCATACAAGCTGACGGTCAGGTTGTAGAAGAGAACCGTTGGGAAGCTCACCTTCTCGAGATAGAACTCCTTGGCAAAAGCAGCCTGCTCCTCCGAGTCGTCCTCGTAGCTGATGTTCTCGAAAAGCTGATTGCTGCCGATCTCCTTGCCGTTGAGCCGCAGGACCATCGTTCCTCTCAGGTCACCCCCATACTGGCCCGATCGCTTGAAGCCTTTGAACCGGTCGATGTAAATCCGGGCCGATATGGCCCCCTTGGAGGAGACCACCTTGAAGCCCCGCTCCTTCAGGTAATAGGCGAGCCCCTGGCGAAACTCGTCGGCATAGGTCCCCCGGAACGCATCGCGGGAATCCCAGCGGTCGTCGACATCGCCGTTCTTTCCCGCCTCCTCGGAGACCACGACCGAAGCGATGCGCAGTGGGAGAGGAACGGGAGTCTGGACCTTTTCGAGTTTTTGCGTGGCGAGGAGCTCTTGCATGCTCGGGCGGTTTGCCGCCTGCGCGGACGACCAGGCGAGAAGACAAGCGACTGCGGCCAGGGAGGACGAAATGGCCCTCCCCCGGCCAAGGTGGCGATTCATCTGCATGGGAGTGACCCTCACTTCGGATTGTGACTCTTCGGCAACCCTGCAAGAACTATACATAAAGCCCCGCGTCACGGCAATGGGGGGACCTGGCTGGAAAGCCTTGATGGAGGCATGGTTGCGCGGAATGCCGCTCGAGGGAGGCGGATGAACCTAGAACTGGACCTTGAGCTCTTTGGGGAACGAGGGGCGGCGTATCTTGTCGGCGCAGGAGGCGTCGATTTTCTCGGTCGAGGCCGCCTCGATGAAGTCCGAGATCATCCGCCAGACGCAGGCATCGTCGACCTGGTGGCCATAGTAACGGATGGGAACACGACGGCCCTTTGGCAGGTGCGCCAGCGCCTCGGCCGCGAGCTTCGGAGTCACCGATCCGTCCAGCTCTCCGGAAATCATCAGGACGGGAAGGGAAGAGTCCACCTGCTGGGTGTAGCTCCGCGGGATGTCTCCTTTCGGCCACTCCTTGCAGGCTTCCTGGTGCGCCCGGACGCGGTAATCGCCAACGAAGGTATCGCGGGTTTCCCGGCGGATGTCCTCATCCGTGATGAAGGGGACGCTCTCCGAGCAGGTCACGGTGAAGTACATGCCGCGCGCCAGGATGCTTCCCACGTTGTAGCGCAGGGAGATGGCCTCGAACGGCAGGAAATCATCCTGGCGGGCGCTGTGGATGATCCAGGGGAGGTAGCGTGCTGACTCGGTCGTGTAGAGCAACAGCCGGATCCGCTCGACGAAGTTCTCGCGCGGTATCGACACCGACACGAGCTGTTGGGTCATCGGATTGGTGAGCCTGGCGGTGACCGGACCTGCGTCGAATCTCTTCAACACGGCGTTGAACTCGTCGCGCAGATTGGGGAAATTCCTGCCGCACTCGGGATCGGCGGCGCAATCGGTGAAGAGAAGCTCCATCGAGTGCTGCGCGGCCGCGGCGAAGGGCAGCGGCTGCCGGACGTTGGTGTTGGCTACCCCGGCGAGAAACACGGCGCGCACGTGCTCGGGATGCTGGCGCATGTAGACGAAGGCCGCGATCGTTCCATAGGAGGCCGCCACCAGGTTGATCTTGTCGTAGCCGAGAGCCGCGCGCACTTCGTCGAGGTCGTCCATGGCGATGGGTGTTGTATAGAGCTTGAGGTTCGCGACCTTTTCCAGCTGCTGGCGGCAGGCACGTACCTTCTCGGGCGGGAACAGCGGCCCGAAGAAGCCGGCGAGATCGGCAGGATCGTCTCCCAGGTCGCATTGAAGGGGATTCGACTCACCGGTTCCGCGCTGATCGACGAAGACGAGATCTCGGCGACTCTTCAGAAGCCCCAGGAACCCATCGTTCGACTCGCCGGCGAGCTCGGTGGACGCGGCCCCCGGACCGCCATGCAGCCAGAAGACCGGATCGGTCGCGTGAGGCTGGCCCGTTGCCGGCACCACGATGATGTTGAGGGAAATCTTTCGCCCCGTCCGTGCCTTCCGGTCCTCGAAGACCTCGACCTTGCCGCAGAGCGCCTTTTCATCCAGATCGGAACGATGACATGGCCCCAGGATGGAGGCCGGAGGAGTTTTCGAAGGCTGTGGGGCCGCCGAGGCCTGGCAAGGAAGCGCAGCGAGACTCAAGAACACAATTACGAACGATGAAAGAATTATCCACGACAATCTTGTCATCGGCAGAATCCCCCGTAGGCATCAATCAGGCGGGCTGAACCTTACCTCATACGAGGCGGCAGGTGCCAAGGTTGCCCGGATGCAATCCAGCGGGAGGGCTTTGGAAAGGTCAGCTATTTCAGCTGCTTTTTGAGGGAGGCGTTCAAGGCGACGGCGAGAGCGGCCTCTCCACTGATCAGATCCTTCCAGGCCAGCTCCTGTCCCTTGCGCTTCCCCTTCGGGACGAGCTTCAGCCCGTCGGGATCGATCGTGAGGATATAGGTGTCCCCCCCCACCTCGAGCTCCCGCTTCAGAGGCCCTTCGAGCTTTGTCGCCATCAGCTGGTTTCCTGGAAGGCCCGGGTCTCTTCGTTCAACGCGCCATATGGGCGGCGGTCTGGCGGCTCGTCTCACGCATTCGGGTATAGATCTGCTCCATGGGCCGGAGCAGATCCGCGGTGCTGAACTCGGAGATGGCGCGTCGCCGACCCGCTTCGCCGAGGCTCCGGCCGCGGTCCGGTGAGGAAAGAACCTCCGTCACTCTCCGGGCGAGTGCTTCCCGGTCCCCGGAATCGGTGAGATACCCCGTGGCTCCATCGTCGATGATCTCGGAGCACCCACCCACGCGGGTGGAGATCACCGGTCTTCCGGCAGCCATGGCTTCCAGCACCACGTTCGGCAGCCCCTCAGAGGTTGAGGCGAGGACCAGCAGATCTATCGCGGCCAGGACGTGAGGAATATCCTCGCGGAAACCGGCGAAAAGCACCCGATCCGCAATCCGGAGATCCTGAGACTTCCTGACCATGTCCTGCAGGAGGGGTCCGTCCCCCGCGACGAGAAACCGGCTCTCCGGCAGCCGGGCGGCGACATCATGCGCAACATCCAGAAATAGAGAGATGCCCTTCTCCGAGGATAGACGCCCGACGAATCCGGCTACCGGAGCGCTGCTCGGGAGCCCCAGGGAGGTCTTGGCGGCTTCGGGGTTGTCGCGGATCTCGAACCGCGTGGTGTCGAGCCAGTTGCGAATCACCCGGATCCGGTCGGGGGATACCCCGTATACCTTCGACGTCCATTCGCGGCCGATCTCTGAATTCACGACAATCTGGCCGCTCAGCTTGAAAGCGAGCCCGTCCAGGAAGGTCGGCAGGAAGTGGGGCGTGGGATTGGTGCCCCAGTTCGAGGACACCATCGGAAGAAAGCCGCCCAGCAGGGAAGCGAGGCCGGCGTAGAAATTCGTTCCCGGCGCCCAGGAATGGACCACATCGATGCGGTCCCGGCGGATCAGGCGGGCGGTGTGCAGCGCGCGCGACAGCTGGAAGCTCCTGCGCCGGGGAATCACGCGCAGGGGAACGCCGGCCTCCTGCAGCCGCGTCCCGTAAGGCTCCACCTCATCCGACAGACAATAGACGAAGGGCTCGAACGAACTTCCCAGCATCCGGGTGACCAGCTCGTAGAGCTGCCGCTCGTAGCCCCCCACGTGAAGCTGGCCAATCACGAATCCGATTCGGATCTTCTGGTCCATCTATCCGCGTGCCGAATGCCGGGAAAGACCCGACGCCGTCTTCCCCTGGAAGGAAAGCTCCCGGTAGAGGGCCACGAATCCTTCCACGCTCCGATCGAGCGTATATCGGGAGCTGAGGGTGAGGGCCTTTCGGCCCATGTCCTGACACAGGTCGGTTGATGACGCCAGCTCCGTAAGTCGCTGTGCGAGGAGAGGCACCTCGAACGGCGGCAGGAGGAATCCCTGCTCGCCATCCTTCAGCCCGTATCCTCGGTAATCGGGGAGATCCCAGATGAGGAAAGGGAGGCCGCAGGCCATTCCCTCCAGCAGCGCCAGGGGAAATCCTTCCCCCCGGGACATCAGAGCGAAGGCGTCGGAGGCCCGCAGATAGTCCTCCGGTTTGGCGACATGCCCCGTGAAGACCACCGAATCGGCGACTCCACTCCGCTCGAGCCGGTCCCGCACGGACTGCACGAACGCATCATCCGTACAGCCGCCTGGATCCGACTTGTCAAAGGAGCCTGCCAGCACCAGGGTTCCCGGGAGTCCCGATTGGCGGAAGAGGATCCAGCCATCCACCAGGAGATCGATCCCTTTCCGTTCCGTGATGGCAGCAACGGTAGTGACGATGAAGCCTCGCGGGGGTAGGCCCAGACGCTCGCGCAGAGCGACCTTCTCCTCCGGCGCGGCGCAAGGATGGAATCGTTCCGGCTGGAAGGCGTTGGGGATGAAGCGGACCTTCGTCTCAGGATAGCCGGCGCTGCGATAGGCCTCAACCTGGGCGCCGGAACAGCAGACATAGGCGGAGGCACGCGAGAACACGGAGTTCTTGAAACGTCCGAAGCGCTCCCGGACGATCCCTGTGGGATCGTCGCCTCTGTTCATGACCGAGCAGACGATGACCGGCTTTGAGAGGAGCCGACCCAAGAGGATGCCGACGTAGACGAAGTGGGCATTCCCCATGGTATGGATAATGTCGTAGCGCCGGCGCAGCAGGAGCATGGCGGGTCCAGCCATCAGGCAGTAGAGGTAGGAGCTGAGCCGGCTCGACGTCCGGCCCTTGATGGTCGGAAGCCGCACAATGGCCGGATCCTCTCCGGGCTGGATCCCCCGATCGCCCGATAGAACGATGGATTGGAACCCCAGGGGCCGGATGGATTCATGGAGCAGGCTGATGAAAAAACCGCCCCCGCCGTGCACTGGGGGATATCGGTTTATAAGGAAGAGAATCTTCGGCTCGGAGGAGGCAGCGGATCGTTTCACGTTTTATACGCCACCAATTGAACACCCAGTAGCGACCGCAAGGGCATGCGGACCCCGAGGGCGCGGCCCAGGCGGTGCGGCAGCCGCTGGATAAGCCATTCAAGCGTGAAAGGGATCCAGGCAGGCACCAGGATTGCGTGACCTTTTACGGAAACCATGCCTCGAACCTTGGAGAATCCAACCGACGCAAACAGGCCGGCGAGCTCCGCGTTGGTGTATTCCTTCAAATGCAGGCCGGTCGCCACCGAGTCGAAATACATGGAGATGTCGTGGGGACCCACGACCGCGTTCGGGGTGAGGCAAAGGTAAACTCCGCCGGGAGCGAGGACCCGGTAGATATTGCGCAGCTGGGTCAGGGCATCGTCGGGATGCAGGTGCTCCATGAGCTGATGACTGTAAGCGACCGTCGCCGTTTCCGGTGGAAGAGGAACGCTGGTTCCGTCGGACAGGACGAATTGGAAGTTGTCAGGGAGGACGCCCGCCTTCTTGATCTCTTCCGTCACGTCCACGCCGTAAACCTGGGAGACCTCTTGGGCTACGACGAAGGACAGACCGCAGTCCCCCGGACCGATTTCGAGAAAGCGCGTGTCGGGGCGAAGGAAGCGCTTGACGCGACGGTACTGGGACTGGATGGTCCGTCGGCTGGCCCGGGGATCCTCCTTGAGCCGCTGAACCGGGTGGTGGGCGACGCGCCGGAAGAGCTCGTCGTAAATGGGGGTGTAGAGGCGAAGTCGTTCTTCCGGAGCACTCTGGCGGAGGCGCGAGGCGAGTTCCTTTTCGATCTCGTAGTGCTCCCGCAGCTGCTCCGGCGTGCGCGTTTCACCCCTCAGAGCTCTTGCCATCCGGCCCCTCTCTCATGCTGCCGGCAACGATTCTGTGCCTTTTGAAATCAATTATGAACCGTCCGGCGCTGGCGATGCAAATCGGGCCTGAAAACCCATCCTGGACCTGCAGGTCCACCCCTATCCCATTCCTTTGGCCTGAATTCCTCACGGAGGTTACAATCCCCGCCACGGTCTGGGGAATGCCGCCGAAAAGGGGGAAGATGAAGCCAGGAATCCGTTTGTTAACGCTACAGGCGTCGCTGCTTCTCGGTTCATTCGGCCTGATCGAGGCCCAGGGACATGAGCACGGGGATCCCACCGTCGAAAGCGCTCAGCAGGTTTCGGAAGACGTCCATGCCGCGCACCAGCACGGCTCGCCCAATCCACTGGTGATTCCCGAATCGCGCAACGCCTCGGGGACGGCCTGGCAGCCCGATTCGACACCGATACACGGGCTGCACCACTGGTGGGGCGGCTGGACGATAATGGGCCACTGGAACTTCTTCGCCGGCTATGACGACCAGGGAAGCGACCGGGGCGATTCCGATTGGACGGGGCCGAACTGGGTCATGGCAATGGAAAGCCACCCGGCCGGATGGGGTGTGCTGATGTTCCGCGAGATGCTCAGCCTCGACCCTCTGACCATCGGCAAAGAGGGATATCCCCTGCTTCTCCAGACCGGAGAAGCCCTCGACGGAGAGCCGCTGCACGACCGGCAGCATCCCCACGATCTTTTCATGGAGCTGGCGGCCCTCTACACCGTCCCGGTGTCGGACTCGCTCGCCCTGCAGCTCTACGCGGCACCCTCCGGCGAGCCGGCCCTCGGCCCGGTCGCCTTCCCGCACCGCCTTTCGGCGATGTCCGATCCGCTCGCACCGCTGGCGCACCATTGGCAGGACTCGACCCACATCAGCTTCGGGGTGCTCACGGCCGGCCTCATGACGCGCCGGATCAAGGTCGAAGGCTCCTGGTTCAACGGACGGGAGCCCGACGAGGACCGCTACGATTTCGATTTTCGGCGGCTCGACTCCTACTCAGGCCGCATCTCCTTCAACCCGACGCAGAACTGGAGCTTCCAGGCTTCCTACGGCTATCTCGACAGCCCCGAGGAGCTGGCGCCGGACAACAGCGTCCACCGTCTCACCGCGTCCGCCTCGGCCAACTTCCCGCTGCGCGATTCGGGGAACCTCGCCGTCACCGGAGTCTTCGGAAGGAACCATGCGTCGGAAGAGCCGGACACCTCCAGCTGGTTGCTGGAGGCGAATTGCGGGTTGGGCAGCCGCCACGTCGTCTTCGGCCGGTTCGAGCATGTCGAGAAGACGGGGCACGACCTCGATCTCACGCCGGCGCTGGAGGAAGAGATATTCCCCGTGGACAGCTTCGTGGCCGGCTACCTCTTCAATGTCTGGCGCACCGCCGATTTCACCCTGGGCGTCGGCGCCCGCGCTGACATCAATCTCATCGAAGACGATCTGGAGCCGTTCTATGGGACGACGCGGCCGGCGGGGTACATGATCTTCCTGCAGTTCCAGCCCGCTCCCATGCGGCACCCGCCGGATCACTCAGCCCATCCGTGAGAGCGAGGCGGTTGATCGGTCGCGAACGGCCAAGGGAGACTCGGTTTACCGCATGGCCCTGTTCCGGCGCGTCATTGGGTTCGATCCCGCCGCAGGTGCTAGAATAACCGCCTTGCCTATCATCTATTAATGGGTAGCGGAGGGTCCATGAGAAGTGCCTCGTTCGTGAAAAAGCTTGCCATGATATTGACAGTGGCCCTGGCGGTAGGGAGCCTGGTCTCCGCCGAGGAGACCCAGCCACCGAAAAAGAAGAAACCGACCCTCCATCCGGAGGCTCCCGCCGCGCAGACCGCCCCCGCCGATAACAAAGCCAACCCCGTTCAGAAAGGCAAACCCAAGGTCACCGACCCGACCCAGGCGGGCTGGCTGACGGTCAAGGGAAGGATCGTCACCATCCAGCCGGAGCGCAATGCCGTGGTGATCCGGACCGACACGACCGACTACCAGGTCTACATCACCGGCAAGACCAAGCTGACCCGTGACGGGCAGGAGGCCGGAATCAAGGCGCTGCAAGTCAATGACCGGGTGGAGTCGTGCCATTTCAACGCCAAGCGGGCGATCGAGACCCTTAAGGTGATCTCGGTGGAGAAGAACCTGGTCCCGAATCCCAACCCGGAGAAAGCGGTGGCCCCCCCGGAGAAGCCCAAACCCGACCCTCCCAAGCCAAAATCCTAGAGAATTGGCTATAATCACGGGCCTTTTGACGAATCGGCCGCAGCTGGCCCTCGCGCGCGGAGGGAACCGATTCGTTCGCACCATCGGATTTCTTCCCATCGACCCAAGGAGCCGAGCATGGCCACGGTGACGGAATCACTGAATGCATTCGAGATCGCCCAGAAGCAATTCGACACGGCCGCCGATCACCTGAAGCTCGAGAAGGGGCTGCGCAAGGTCCTGCGGACCCCCAAGCGACAGCTGATCGTCTCCATCCCCACGAGGATGGATGACGGCAGCCTCAACGTCTTCGAAGGGTACCGGGTACAGCACAACGTCGCGCGCGGCCCCGGCAAGGGCGGCATCCGTTACCATCCGGCCGTCACGCTGGACGAGGTGAAGGCGCTGGCTTCCTGGATGACCTGGAAGTGCGCCACGGTGGCCATCCCCTTCGGCGGCGCCAAGGGCGGCGTGATCTGCAATCCGAAGGAGATGTCCCAGGGCGAGCTGGAGCGCATGACCCGCCGCTTCACCTCGGAGATTAGCATCATCATCGGACCCGAGCAGGACATCCCCGCCCCCGACGTCTACACCAACTCCCAGACGATGGCCTGGATCATGGATACCTACAGCATGACCCGCGGCCAGACGGCGCTGGGCGTGGTCACCGGAAAGCCGCTGTCGATCGGCGGCTCGGAAGGGCGCAACGAGGCGACCGCGCGCGGCTGCCAGTTCGTCATCCGCGAGGCGGCCAAGCTTCTCAAGCTTCCGGTGAAGGGGGCGCGGGTGGTGGTGCAGGGAGCGGGAAACGCCGGCAGTATCGTGGCGCGCCTGCTGCACGCCGATGGGGCGAAGGTCATCGCCATGTCCGACTCGTGCGGCGGCATCCGCAACACCACCGGGCTCGACCCGGTGAAGGTGATCGCGCACAAGGAGAAGGCGGGCAGCGTCCAGGGTTATCCCGAGGCAGACAACATCACCAACGCCCAGCTGCTGGAGACCGAGTGTGAAATCCTGGTGCCAGCGGCGCTGGAGAATCAGATCACGCTGGAAAACGTCGGCCGCATCAAGGCGAAGATCGTGGCCGAGGCGGCCAACGGCCCCACCACGCCGGGGGCCGACGACGTGCTGTACAAGAACGGCATCTTCCTGATTCCCGACATCCTGGCGAACGCCGGCGGGGTCACCGTCTCCTACTTCGAGTGGGTGCAGGGACTCTATTCGTTCTTCTGGGACGAGGGCGAGGTAAACCGGCACCTGGAGAGGAAGATGACGCAGTCGTTCCACGAGGTCCACACGGTCGCCTCGCAGTACAAGGTGCACATGCGGACCGCGGCCTACATCCTGGCCGTCGGGCGCGTCGCCGAGGCGACCCGGGTGCGCGGAATCTATCCCTGAGGCGGCCGGTTATTCCTTGAAGGAGACGCTGCAGGCGGTGCAGTTGACCTGCGATTCGCTGAGGATCGGCAGCTTGCAGGACGGGCACTCGGAGAGCAGCTCCATCCCGCAGTCGGGGCAGAAGGCGGCGGCCCCCGGATCGTATTCCTGGGCGTACTCGCAATCTTCCACGGGACAGATGGACCAGCGGATTTCCTCGGACATGGCGCGCGGCCTCCCCGGTTTGCCGGCGGCATTGTACACGCATTGCAGGAGCGTTACGGAGCGATGATCACCCCGCAGGAAGTCGAGGCGATTCTGGCGGCGGCCCTCCCCGGGGCGCAGATCCGGGTGATGGACACGACCGGGACGGGAGACCATTTCCAGGCTACCATCGTGGCGGAGCAGTTCCGTGGGAAGTCGCTGGTGGAGCAGCACCGGATGGTCTACGAGCCGCTCAAGGACCTGATGGCGCGCAACGTGATTCACGCCCTGTCGCTGAAGACGTCGGCGCCGGGATAGAAAACAAGGAGAAAATCGTGTCCGACCCGATTCTGGACGACATCAAGAAGCTGATCGAAGGAAACCGCATCGCCCTGTTCATGAAGGGGACCCCCGAGATGCCGCGCTGCGGCTTCTCCGCCGGAGTCGTCGAGGTGCTACGCCGGCACAATGCCCCCTTCGCCGCCATGGACATCCTGCCGGATCCGCGCATCCGCCAGGTCCTGTCGGCCTACTCGAACTGGCCGACGGTCCCGCAGCTGTTCATCGACGGCAAGCTGATCGGCGGCTGCGACATCGTGCGCGAGATGGAGGCCAAGGGCGAGCTGAAGCCGCTCATCGACTCCGCGCTCAAGAGCTGAAGGGATTGACTTCGGGCACGAACCTTGCTGTTGTGTGAAATCATGGAATCCTGGGTGCATCCAATCTTTCGATCGAGTCTGATGCACCGTCCCAACGGCCCGCGGCGCGGGGATTTCCGAGGGGTCGGTTG
The DNA here is from genome assembly GCA_035764505.1 of Candidatus Polarisedimenticolia bacterium. Taxonomy (NCBI): domain Bacteria; kingdom Pseudomonadati; phylum Acidobacteriota; class Candidatus Polarisedimenticolia; species Candidatus Polarisedimenticolia bacterium. Next base: position 23,690 of record DASTZC010000146.1, on the reverse strand, counting down.
CAGCCAGCCTCGGTGGCAACCCGGAGGAGAGCGCAAATAATGCGCGGTATGGCGGCCCGAGAAGGGCTCGTTGATCGACACTTTATGTCATCAAAGATAGGGAAGGTTTGTACTGCCACGCCGGCCAGGACGCGGTTTCTCGCTCTTATCATCGCCGGCACCTTCCTCGTCTTCAACGGCGGCTTCTCGTGGTGCGCGGGATGCGGTGCGGAGAAGATGGATTGCTGCAAGGCGCCGGCGTCTAAGACCGTGCAGCTCTCGGAGAAGCCGTGCTGCGAGGTGCGAATCAGCCAGACCCCCGAGACGCGGCCCGCCGTGGCCGCTCCGGGCGGGCCCCCGGTCCCATCGCCGCGCACCTCCCTGCCCGGCTTGCAGTTCCCCCTGATCCTCGCGGGCGGGATGGGCATCCCGCTCATGCCGGTAGCGCATCCGCCGCCTGAAATCGATGACCCGCCTCTGTTCCTCCTGAACGCCTCCCTCAGGCGCTGACGCCGCCCTCCCACTTCGTCCTCCACCTTCATCTTAAAAAACCGTTGCTTCCCCGGCGTCCGTTCCACGCCGCCGGGAGAGAGGCTCGTCGTGAAGAAAACTCCTTTCGTCCTGCTGGCCTTCGGCCTGATGACGACCCTTGTGGCCGCGGAGAATCCGCCCGTCCCTGCGGCGGATCCCGCGGCACTTCTCAACGAGGCGGAAGAGAAGAGTCCCGTCCTGCGCGCGGCCCGCGCCCGTCTGGAAGGTTCCCGCCATGTCGCTTCGGAGGTATCGGCTCCGCCGGACCCCGAGGTCAGCCTCGCCTATACCAACGACGGGCTCTCCCAGTTCACTCTCGGAGACAGCGAATTCGCCGTCCTCGCCCTGAACTGGACCCAGGAGATCCGTCCTTTCGGCAAGCGCCAGGCGGCCGGGGAAGTCGCGGCCAGCGCCTCCGAGACCGGCGAGCGGCAGCTGGACCGGCTCCGCTACCAGGTGCTGTCGTCCGTCAAGATCGCCTATGCGGATCTCTTCCGCATCGACAGGACCGCCAGGATCCTGGAGGAAATCCGCGCCACGCTTGGCTCGCTGGAGGAGACGGCTCGGCGCCGCTACGACGTGGGGCAGGGAACCCAGGAAAGCGTCCTCAAGGCACAGACCGAGATACTGCTCCTGGAGGCCGAATCAACCCGGCTGGCCCAGGAGCGGAAGCAGGCCGAATCGCGGCTCAACGCCGCGGTCGGACGCCCGGCTGCTACGAAGGTCGGTCCGGCCGAGGTGCTCCTCACGGGCGGGCTGCCCGTGGACACCCCGCTGTTGGAGCGGGTGGACGGCAGCGAATCTCCCGAAATCGCCGTCTTGGAGGCCGACGTCCGGCGCACCCAGGCCGAAGCGAAGCTGGCGAGGCTGGAGAAGAAACCGGACATGTTCTGGTCCGCCAGCTATCAGTACCGCGGCGATCTGGACCCCATGGTCATGGGGATGTTCGGCGTCCGGTTGCCGCTCTACGCGGACCGCAAGCAGGCCCAGGCTGTGGCGCGGGCCGAATCGGAGGTGGTCGCGGCCGGCGAGGAGCTGGCCAACCGGCGCATCCTCGCCGAGTCGGAGCTGCGCGAGCGGGTCGCCAGGACCGAGCGAGCCGACCGGCTGATCGGCCTGTACGACCAGAGCATCCTCCCCCAGGCGGCCAACACCCTGGAATCGGCGCAGGTCTCCTACTCGGTCGGGAAGATCGGGCTGCTCGACATTCTCGGCGATCTGAAAATGCTCCTGGAAGCGCGCAAGGATCGCGTCGCGCTGGATGTGGAAAGGATGCAGGCCCTGGCGGAGCTGGAGCCGCTGGTGGGCCTGGAGCTGCTGAATGCCGAGGGCGAGGCCGCGCCGGGAGGAAACCATGCGCAGGTTCCCTAAGGCGGTTGCATGGTTGATCCTGGCTGTGGCAGTTGCGGCAGGGGTTTTCTTCGGTGTCAGGCTCCTTGGACCGGGTGAGCGGGCGGCGGGCGATTCGGACGCTGTGACCCGGCAGCCCGCCAAGATCCGCTATCACTGCCCCATGCATCCGACGGTGATTACCGATCATCCGGGTAGTTGCCCCATCTGCGGCATGCAGATGGTCCCGCTGGAGGAGCAGCCGCCTTCCTCGGGCGGCGGGGCGGCGCAGTCGACGCCAGGGAAAAAGGTCTTCTATCGCTCCAGCATGAATCCATCGGAAGTGTCGGACCGGCCAGGCAAGGACTCCATGGGCATGGAAATGGAGCGTGTCGAAGTCGAGGAAGACTCTGGCGGTGAAGCCGTCGAAGGGCTCGCGACGGTCCATGTGCCGGATCGCAAGCGTCAGCTCATCGGGGTGCGCACCGAGCCGGTCGGGCCGGTTCGTTTCGTGCGCACGCTGCAAGCGGTGGGGCGCGTGACGGTCGACGAGGCGCGCATCCATCACCTTCATACCAAGGTCGAGGGCTGGGTTGAGCGCTTGCTGGTCAACGCAACGGGGGAAAGAGTCCGCCGGGGTCAGACACTGCTGACCATCTACAGTCCGGAGCTCCTCGCGACGCAGGAGGAGCACTTGCTGGCGCTGCGGGCCCGTCAGGCCCTGGGCCCAGACGCTCCACCCGACGCCATCCGTCGGGCCGACGGGTTGCTGGGAAGCTCCCGGCGCAGGCTCCTTCTCTACGATCTGGCGCCAACGCTCGTGGACGAGCTGGAGCGAGCCGGCATGCCGATGAAGGAAGTCCCGTTCCGATCGCCGATTCCAGGCTACGTCCTGCAGCGCAACGTCACGCAGGGGGAGAGAATCACGCCTGATTCGAACCTCCTCGACATCGCGGACTTGTCCCGAGTCTGGGTGCTGGCTTCGGTGTACGAATACGAGGTTCCTTTCGTACACGTGGGACAGGAGGCGACGATGTCGCTTGCCTACCAACCCGGGAAAACCTATCGCGGCAGAGTGGATCTCATCTATCCGGTCCTGGAAGCTTCCAGCCGGACGGTCCAGGTGCGCCTCGAATTCGCAAACCCCGAGATGGAGCTGAAGCCCGAGATGTTCGCGGAGGTCCGCATCGAGGCGGATCTGGGTTCGCGGCTCGCGGCGCCGGAGAGCGCCATCCTCTCCACCGGAACGAGGGACCTGGTCTTCGTGGAGGTTGGCGAAGGAACCTTCGAGCCGAGGGAAGTGACCCTGGGGGTGCGGATGCCGGACACCGCGGAGGTCCTGGCCGGCCTCAAGGAAGGGGAGCGTGTCGTGACCTCGGGCAATTTCCTGCTGGATTCGGAGTCGAAGCTGAAGGCCGCCCTGAAGGAAGCTGCCGGGCGCTCCTCGCGCGCGCCGCAGACTCGACCGCAATCCGCGACCGCCCCGTCGGGCGAGCGCCGCTAGGGGGACCGCCATGATCGAGCGGATCATCGAGTTCTCCGCGCGCAACAAATTCCTCGTCCTGATCCTGACCGCCGTGGCGGTGATCCTCGCGGTCCAGTCCATGAAGAGTGTGCCGCTGGATGCCATCCCGGACCTGTCCGACACGCAGGTGATCGTCTACTCGCGATGGGACCGCAGCCCCGACATCATTGAAGATCAGGTCACCTATCCCATCGTCACGGCCCTCCTGGGCGCACCGAAGGTGAAGGCGATCCGGGGCTTCTCGGATTTCGGCTTCTCCTACGTGTACATCATCTTCCAGGACGGCACCGACACCTACTGGGCCCGCAGCCGGACGATGGAGTACTTGAGCAAGATCCTCCCGCGCCTCCCGGAGGGAGTGCGGACGGAGCTGGGACCCGACGCCACGGGTGTTGGCTGGGTGTACCAATACGCCCTCGTGGATCGCACGGGCAGGCACGATCTCGCGGAGCTGCGCTCCTTCCAGGACTGGACCCTGCGCTACTGGCTCCAGAGCGTTCCAGGGGTGGCGGAGGTGGCCTCCATCGGAGGATTCCAGAAGCAATACCAGATCAACGTCAACCCCGACTCCCTGGTGGCCCTGAGGATCCCCTTGACGCGGGTCCTGGAGGCGATCCGTCAGGGGAACAACGACGTCGGCGGCCGCGTCGTGGAGTTCGCGGGCGCAGAGTACATGGTGCGAGGCCGGGGCTATGCGCGCTCCATCGCCGATCTGGAGGCGATCGTCGTGGGCGACGACGGCAAGGGAACGCCGGTTCTGGTGCGCGACGTGGCACGGGTGACCATTGGTCCCGATATCCGCCGCGGCGTGGTGGACCTGGACGGCCTGGGAGACACCGTGGGCGGCATCGTCGTAATGCGCTACGGCGAGAACGCCTTGAACGTGATCCACCGGGTGAAGGAGAAGATCGACAGCGTCCGATCCTCCCTCCCGGCCGGGGTGGAGCTGGTGACCACCTACGACCGCTCGGACCTGATCCGGCGATCGATCGACAACCTCCGCAAGGAGCTGCTGCTGGAGATGATCATCGTCAGCCTGGTGATCCTGTTCTTCCTGTGGCACCTCCCATCGGCCATCGTCCCGATCGTCACGATTCCCGTCTCGGTGGTCCTGGCCTTCATTCCCATGCACCTGATGGGCCTCTCCTCGAACATCATGTCGCTCGCCGGCATCGCCATTTCCATCGGGGTCCTGGTGGACGGCGCCATTGTCGAGGTGGAGAACGCCTACAAGAAGCTGCAGCTCTGGGAAGCCGGAGGGCGGGTGGGGGACTTCCACGCGGTCCGCTTGAGTGCTCTCAAGGAAGTCGGGCCGTCGGTCTTCTTCTCCCTGCTGGTAATCGCCGTGGCCTTCATGCCGATCTTCACGCTCGTGGACCAGGAAGGGCGTCTGTTCAAGCCGTTGGCCTATACCAAGAACCTGGCGATGGCCATTGCCGCCGTCCTTGCCATCACGCTGGATCCGGCGATGCGGATGCTGTTCACCCGCATGGATCGAATCCAGTTCCGCCCGCGCTGGCTCTCCTGGATCACGCACCAGTCGCTGGTGGGAACCTATTACCCGGAGGAAAAGCATCCCATCAGCCGGGTCCTCTTCCGTGTCTACGAGCCGGCTTGCCGGCTTGTCCTGCGCTTCCCGGGCACGACTCTGGTGGTGGCTGGTCTGCTGGTTCTGAGCGCCGTCCCCGCCTACCTGAGCCTCGGCTCCGAGTTCATGCCTCCGCTGGACGAAGGGGTGTTGCTCTACATGCCCACGACACTGCCCGGAATCTCGGTGACCGAAGCGGAGAAGCTGGTGCAGATGTCGGACCAGATCCTGAAGGAGGTGCCGGAGGTGATCCGTGTGTTCGGGAAGGCCGGGCGCGCCGAGTCGTCGACCGACCCGGCCCCTTTCTCGATGCTGGAGACGACCGTTCTCCTGAAACCGCACGATCAATGGCGCAAGGTTGAGCGCTTCTACTCCGGCTGGCCCGAGTTCCTGCAGGCGCCCCTCCGGCACGTCTGGTGGGATCGCATGACGCGCGAGGAGCTCGTCACCGAGATGGACGCGAAGCTGCGCTTCCCCGGGGTGACCAACGCCTGGACGATGCCGATCAAGAACCGCACCGACATGCTCTCCACCGGGATCCGGACGCCGGTCGGAATCAAGATCTACGGCGCGGATTTGGCGGTGATCGAGAAGGTCGGCATCGAGGTGGAGGCAGCCGTCCGGACGGTGCCGGGCGCTCGCAGCGTCTATGCCGAGCGCACGGCCGGCGGCTACTTCCTCGATTTCGACCTGCGCCGCGGCGACCTCGCCCGCTACGGCCTCAGCGTTGAGGATGCCCAGAGAGTCCTGCAGTCGGCGATCGGCGGCGAGAGCGTCACGACGACCGTGGAAGGGCGCGAGCGCTACTCCGTCAGCGTGCGCTACGCGCGGGAGATGCGCGACAGTCTCTCCGCCCTCGAGCGGGTCCTCGTCCCGACCCCCTCGGGAGCGCAGATCCCGATGGCGCAGATCGCCGACATCCGGATGAATACCGGCCCCGCCATGATCCGCGATGAGAACGGATTGCTGGCAGGATACGTCTACGTGGACCTCTCGGGACGGGACATCGGCGGCTTCGTCCGTGATGCGAAGCTGGCGGTCGCGAAGAACGTGGCACTCCCCACAGGGTACTCTCTGCAATGGAGCGGCCAGTACGAGAACATGCTGCGGGTGCGGGAGCGCCTGAAGGTGGTCGTTCCCATCACGCTGTTCCTCATCTTCGTCCTTCTGTACATGAACACGAAATCGGGCGTGAAGGCCTGCATCGTCCTGCTGGCGGTCCCCTTCTCGATCATAGGCGCCGTATGGCTCCTCGTCGCGCTGGGTTACAACGTCTCCATCGCCACCTGGGTCGGGATGATCGCTCTGATGGGGCTCGACGCGGAGACCGGAGTTTTCATGCTCCTGTTCCTGGATCTCTCCTATGCCGACGCCGTCCGGTCTGGAAGGATGAGGACGAGGGAAGATCTGAGGGAAGCGATCGTCCACGGGGCCGTGAAGCGGATCAGGCCCAAGATGATGACCGTTGCCGCAGCCTTCATGGGGTTGATGCCGATCATGTGGTCGATGGGAACCGGCTCCGACATGATGAAGCGGGTCGTGGCTCCCATGATTGGCGGACTCGTGACCAGCTTCCTCCTGGAGCTTCTCGTTTATCCTCCCATATACGAGATTTGGAAATGGAACTTCGAGATGAAACGGGGAGCAATCCCCCCGGCAAGCCTCGCTGCGGGCGTCATCGGAGAGGGCCGGCAACCGGAATTCGACCCCAATTGATGCCTCGGGCAACCAGCTCGCTGCTGGATTTCAGTGAACCGACCAGCCAGCCGCCGCAGCGGGGCTACTCCCAGGAAACTTGCGCCAGGCTGAGATCTCCCGTGGTCTTGAGGACCTGCAGGTGCAGCCCCCGGCCGCGGGCCCATTCCTCGAGTCCCGGCAGGAACTTCTTCTTCACCAGGCAGAAAAGCGGCAGGCCAGGGCCCGGGCGCGGCAGGTCCTTCATGTCGCGCGGGTGCGGAATGGTGCAGTCGGTATAGAACAGCGTGCCGCGCAGGTGCTGTCCCGCCAGGGCCACCGGATAGCCCGATCTCCCCAGCTTCACCAGCCGCAGTGTCAGCGACTTCATCGACTCGTAAGGCTCCACCGGCGCCACCACGAACCGGATCAGCCCCAGCACGAAAACCATGCCCGCCGCCGTGGTGAGCGCCGGGTGCAGCCTGCCGGACCGGAGCAGTGCCGACAGGGCGGCCGGCACCGCGACGATGAAGGTGGCGGCGGGGTAGGCCCAGATCCAGAGAGGATGCAGCGCGTAGCGGTACTCGAGAAGGAAGGGAACGGCGAGGGCGACGCCCGGAAGCGCCATCACCCCGAGCGCGCAGGCGATGCGGAAAGCGCCTCCGCGCCTGCGGCGGGGAGCTTCGCGCTCCCGGACCCATTCTTGCGCCGTCAGCAGCGCCGCGGCGGGGAAGACGGGAAGGATGTATCCGGGGAGCTTGGTGGCGACGGCGGAATAGAAGATGAAGGGCGCCGCGAACCAGATCAGCAGGAGCAGATCCTCGGGTGCGCAGCGCGTCGGGCGCTGCGCCACGACGCGTTTCACCGAGCGGGCGAAGGCCACGGCGAAGGGGAAGCTCCAGGGAAGGAACGCCAGGAGGAACACCGGCACATAAAAAGTAATCGGCCCCTTGTGATCCGACACCGGCTCGTGCAGGCGCGTTACGTTGTTCGCCATCCAGAAGACCCGGTTGAAGCGCTCCCAGTGCAGGTAGGAGACCGGGAGATACCAGACGGCAGCGGTCAGCAGCGCCACGAGCGCCCCCTTCCTGGCCGGGCGCGAGACGGCGATCCTGACCTGTCCGCGGAGTGCCAGGAAGATCAGGATGACCAATCCCGGGATGAGCGCTCCCAACGGACCCTTCGCCAGCAGCCCCAGCCCCGCGAAAAATCCCGAGGCGACGAACCAGCCTCCTCGAAGGCTTCCCCCCTCGGAGTAGCCGCGCGAAAAGCAGAGGATGGTGAGCGTGATCGCGGCGCTGAGCAGCAGGTCCATCCCGGCGACGCGGGCGCCCATGATGAAGCCGGGTGAGGTCAGCAGCGCCGCGGCAGCCAGCCACGCTCCCTTTCTCGTGGACGGACTGTCGGAGTTCCGCGCGAAGCCTCCGGTCACGGCGAGCATGAAGGTCAGCATCAGCGCGGCGGCCGCAGCCTGCGGCAATCGCGCGGCCAGCTCGCTCTCACCGGCGAGATGGAAGGCGACCGCCGCCATCCAGTGGTAGAGCACCGGCTTGATCAGGTAGGGGCCGCCGCACAGCTTCGGGGTGATCCAGTCGCCGCTGCGCGCCATCTCGCGGGCGGTCTGTGCATAGATCGACTCATCGGTCCACAGCCCCGTGCTCCCCAGACGGAAGCCCAGCATCAATACGGCCAGCCCTGCGACTCCCGCGATCGTAAGAGGGAAGATCCATCGTCGCGCTGCAGGCATCGTGGCTCTCCGGGTGAGCGTGCGACCGGCGGCGGAGCATAGCATCGCGCGAAATTTTTTGCGCCGTGGCTCCGCGACGAATCACGCCCGCGAAAAAAATGCGGGAGCGGATCGCCTCGGTCTTCCACGACCGGCCGCGATGCTCGAAAATGACGGCTGTTTGCGAGCTTCGGCGCCGCCGGCGTCGTGGTCTGCATCTTGCACTTCATTAGGCCGCAAGATCCGGGTCGAGACCGTCCGTCCCGGTAAGGACGGGAGCCACAATTCCCTGGGGGGGAACCGGCTCCCGTCCCTTGTTTGTTCAGGGGTCCCGCCTCGAAGGCCATCCGATTCGCCTGAAGATGTGCTAGCCTGCGCAGCCTGAGGAGATCGATGGACGGAAGACCCGGAACTTCCGTGACTCGTCGAGGCTTTCTCGTCCGGGCCGCCATGGTGACAGGCTTGGCTTCCGTCGCCGCGGCACTGGGCGGAATCGCCTTGCGGTATCTCTTCCCGCTGAAAGGACTGCGCCGCCGGCGCCGCATCTTTCTCGCGCCCGCCTCCGATCTCGCCCCCGGCAAGGGGCTTCCCTTCGAGCTTCCCGACGGCAATACCGCGCTGGTGACCGACACCGGCGAAGGAATCGTGGCGCTCTCCGATGTCTGTCCCCACCTCGGCTGTAAGGTCCACTACGACACCGCGGCCTCCCGCTTCGTCTGCCCTTGCCACAACGGCGTCTTCGACAACACCGGCACGGCCGTCTCCGGCCCGCCGGCGGACGAAGGGAAGCACCTGAAGCGCTTCGAGGTGGCGCAGGTGGGTGAGAACCTTTTCCTGGAATACGAGGAGATCATCACGCTGTGAGCCGTCACGGCTCTTCAGATTCCGCAGAGGCGCCGGCCGCCGGAACCCTGCCGCCGACGACTTCCTGGGGCCGCTGGCTGCAGGATCGCTTTCCGGTCGATTGGGAGGCGCTGCGCGGCCTTTCCAACGAGCCGGTCCCCAATCACCTGAAGCACTGGTGGTGGTGTCTTGGCGGGACGCCGGCACTTCTGTTCGCGCTCCAGGCGGTGACCGGAATCCTCCTGTCCTTCTACTACGTCCCCGATCCGGCCCGCGCCTACGAGTCGGTGCAGCACGTCAAGGACGTCGTCCCCTTCGGATGGTTCGTTCGCAGCCTGCACCGCTGGTCCTCGAACCTGATGATCGCGGCGGTGATCCTGCACATGATGCGCGTCTTCTTCACCGGCGCTTACCGCAAGCCGCGCGAGGCCAACTGGATGATCGGCGTCGCCCTGCTGGGCGTGACGCTGTTCTTCGGCTTCACCGGCTACTCGCTGGTCTACGAGCAGCTTTCGTACTGGGGAGCCACGGTCGCTTCGAACCTTACCGAGGCGGTGCCCGGGATAGGCCCGCTGCTGGGGCGAATGCTGCGCGGCGGCGACGTGGTGGGCAAGGAGACGCTGTCGCGCTTCTTCATCCTGCACATCGGCGTCCTGCCGACGCTGATGACGCTGCTGATCGGCGCGCACCTGATGCTGATGCGGCTGCACGGGGTGACCGAGTTCGAGTTCGAGGCGAAGGGGCTCAAGGCCCCGGCGGGCAAGAAGACCTTCCCGTTTTTTCCCGATCACATCATGACCGAGATCATCATCGGCCTCTCCCTGGCCTTTCTGCTGACCTGCCTGACGGTCATCTTCCCGACAGAATTGGCGGAGAAGGCCAACCCGCTCGTCACGCCGGCGCACATCAAGCCGGAGTGGTACTTCTTCTGGACCTTCCGCTGGCTGAAGCTGACGGGGCTGACCTGGGCCGTCCTCTCCATCGGCTTCGTGGGATTCTTGACCCTGATCTGGCCCTTCATCGACGCGGCGATCCGCCGGCGCCGTCCGGGCAGCGAGCTTTCCGTCTGGATCGGGACGGCAGCGGTGTGCGCCCTCGTCGTCCTGACGATCTGGGAAGCCGTCGCCACTCACTGAGGTGCATGCATGAATCTGGATTTCAAGCGGAAGCTCGTGGCGGCCCTGTCGTTCCTCTTCCTGGGCGCGCTGCTCGTCGTGGCCTGGGTGGAGGGAGGCAAGCAGCGGGTGCAGCCGAGGCCGGAGCCGGTGATGGGGGCCGACAGCAGGAAATGCTACGACTGCCACGAGGACAAGACGCCGGTCATCGCGGCGCAGTGGCGCGACAGCAAGCACGCCACGCTCGGAGTGGGCTGCTACGAGTGCCACCGGGCCGACGAGACCGACGCCGACGCCTTCCGCCACGAGGGGAAGCTGATCGCGACCGTCGTGAGCCCCAAGGACTGCGGCGGCTGCCACCAGGACATCACCAAGGAGTTCATGGCGTCGCACCATTCCAAGGCGGCGGGCTTCATCGGCAGCCTCGACAACGTGATGGGCGAGGTGATCGAGGGGCCGATCATCGCCGCCAACGGCTGCAAACAGTGCCACGGATCCACCGTGGCCTTCCTGAAGGACTCCGGCGGCGGCATCCGCAAGGACAAGAACGGCAAGCCGATGCTCGATCCGAACACCTGGCCGAACACCGGAATCGGGCGGGTGAACCTGGACGGCTCGAACGGCTCCTGCTCCGCCTGTCATTCGCGGCATGTCTTCAGCAAGGCGATGGCGCGCCAGCCGCAGGTGTGCGGCAAGTGCCACATGGGCCCGGACCACCCGCAGATCGAGATCTATGACGAGTCGAAGCACGGTATCGCCTTCTACACGCGCACCGCCGAGATGAACCTCGACGCGGAGCACTGGGTGGTCGGCCAGGACTACACCGCGGCGCCCACCTGCGCCACCTGCCACATGTCGGCGACGCCCAACCAGAAGGTGACGCACGACGTGGGGGCGCGCATCTCCTGGACCCTGCGGCCGGTGGTGAGCAAGAAGCTGGAGAACTGGGAAGGGAAGCGGGAAGCGATGGCCGACGTCTGCAAGAACTGCCACGCCCCCGACTTCGTGAGCGCTTTCTACACTCAGTACGACGGTGCCGTGACGATGTGGAACGACAAGTTCGCCTTCCCGGCGCAGCGGGTGATGGACGCGCTGCGGGCCGGACATCACCTCACCCCGACCCCCTTCGACGACGAGCTGGAGTGGAGCTTCTACCGGCTGTGGCACCACGAGGGGCGGCGGGCGCGCATGGGAGTCTCGATGCAGGGACCCGACTACACCCAGTGGCACGGCTTCTTCGAGGTGGCGGAGCGCTTCTACTTCGACTTCCTCCCCAAGGCGCAGGAGGTGGGCCACGGCGATCCGGAGGTGGCGAAGGTGATCAAGGCGGTGCTCGATTCACCCGAGCATGCCTGGAAGAAGGGAATGTCGCCCGAGGATCGGGCCCGCATCGACGCCTTCTACAAAGAGCGCTACGGAACGGACAAGACACAGTGAAGCTCTCAGTAGGCAGGGGCACCGTTGGACGCGGCGGCAAACAGCGGCCGCGCGTCAACGGCCGGCACTTGATCATGGGGAAGCCAAGACTCCGGACCCGGCCCAATCCGCTAGGTAAGCTCACGACGAGGAGCGGCCGCGCGTCAACGGCCGACACTTGATCATGGGGAAGCCAAGACTCCGGGCCCGGCTCAATCCGTAAGGGTAACTTTACCGGACAGGCGCTGCATTCGGATTCTTTCAGGGCTTGTCATGACAACCCGCCCGCCGTCTCGCTAAGCGGCCGGGATGCTTTTCCCCGGAACAGATGCGCCAGGACGCGGGCCTGGTTGATCGCCAGCGCGAGGGCCGCAAGGAGCAGCAACGAGGCGCCGGTGCGGCAAAGACCGGGCCGCGCCAGGGACATTCCCGCCGCCAGAACCGGCAAGCCCGCGCTCCACAAGGCGAAGACCGCCGTCTGCAGGCCGCGTCGCGGCATCTCGTGCGGCTGGATCACCGGCCCGGCGCCGCAGGCTCTTCGATTGGCGTAATAGGCCGCGAACATGGGAAGGATCCGGGATTCGATCCCCAGCACCAGCTGTCCGTAAAACCCCAGCAAGCCTGCCACCCCGTACACCGGAGCCAGCCGGTAGGTGAGATCCGACTCCGGCGTGAAAGCCAGGAAGATTCCCAGAGCGACCGCCAGTAACAGATAGACAAGCGCCTGCAGCACGTGCCACACGCCGAGATCGGGGCGCGGCAGCCCGGCCGGAGCGGGCCGGAGGTGCCGGCGCATCCAGATCGCCTGACCCAGGAAGACGGCGAATCCGGCGGCAACCAGCAGGGCGAACCCTCCCAGCGCCGCGCTGCCGAGCATGAGGATGCCCGACACTCCGAGGATTCCCGCTTCGGTGAGCAGCGCGCCGGGAATCGACAGCTTCCCCGCGGGCATCGCCGCCGGCAGCACCATCGGGAGCATGCGCAGTCCCGTCCCCATCACCATCATTCCGACCCAGCCGATGGCAGCGAGATGGGCGTGCGCCATCACGTTGCCCAGCTCGATCGCCGGTAGGAAAGGGTGCGCCTTGTCGAAGGCGAGAAGGATGCCGAGGCTGCCCGCCAGTGCCAGGTTGACCAGCGCCAGGAGCAGATGGAGCTTGACGGCCGGCTGCACCGGCGCCTGCCGCACGCTGCGCAGCGCCCGAAATCCGACGTGCAGCGCGGCGCCGACGACGAGAAGCGCCGCCCAGCCGGCACCTCCGTAAGCGTTGAGCCAGAAGTGCGAGACCATCCCGCACAGCCCGATGGCGTAGAGGAGCGCCACGATGAGATCGGCGCGCCCCTCCGGCATGGGGCTGCGCAGCGCCATCGGGCCGATCACGTAGAGGGACCCCAGGATCGAGGCGGTAATCCATCCAAGGGTGATGAGATGGACCAGCGCGATCATGCGGGGCTGGTAGAAGTAGCCGCTCACCTCGGCCGGGTGCGCGACGGCGAGGGCGAAGGCGGCGAGCAGCGCCGCGTGTGCCATGAGGAAATAGATCACCGGAGTCAGGCGCGGAGGGATCCGGTCGCGCGCCGGCGGCGTTTCCGCAGGACTCATCGGCTCCTTCAGGATTGCGCGCGCAGCCGCCCGGCGGTCTCCGAAAGCTCCTTCAGGAAACGCTCCAGGTCGACGCCGTGCATGCGACAGGCCTGTCCGAGGCTGACCTGCCTCGCCACGGTCCGGCGCATGACGGGATTGGCGAGCGCCGTGAAGCCGTGGCTCACGAACACCGGCAGGAGCCCGGGATAAGCGAGGAGAAGATCCCCGACCTTCGTCGCCGCCGCCACGGGCGGGAGCCATGAGACTTTCGGCGTCTCGACCGTCGCGGCATCGAGCGTCCGCCAGAGGTTATAGCCGAACAGGAGAAGCGCCGCCAGCTCCAGGATCCCGGAGAGGCCGGCGATGCGAAGGGCCGTCGGGCCGTAGGCGGCGGAGAGTGACTGGAACAGGACGCGGATCAGGTTCCCGGCGGCCAGCAGCCAGAAGGTAGCTTCCAGCAGCAGCGGCGAGTGCAGGCCCACCCCGCGGAAAACCGGCACGATGCGTGCCGCCATGCCGATCATGATGGTGGTGATGAACCCGACCGTCAGGGCATGGCGATAGGCGCCCACCAGGGCATGGTCCATGCCGTATCCCGCCAGCGCCAGCAGCGAGAAGGCCGCCAGCATCAGGGCCGAGATGGCCAGCCAGGCATAGCCGAGGCGGATGAACTTCTCGTAGCGGCGGTCGAGACCCGGCTCCGTCTCGCCCGAAGCCCCCAGGATTCCCACCGCCCGCACGAAAAGCAGGAAGGCCGCGGCGAGCCCGAGGCCGCCGCACCCGAAGAGGATTCGCCCGGCGACGGAGCCATCGGCCAGATAGATCCCTTCCCCCACGGCCAGAAGTGCGGTCGACGCCGCCAGCGGGATCGGCAGCGCCGCGGCCAGCCGGGGATTCGCCTTCAGTCCCATGAAGACCGGCAGCGTCCGCAGCGAGACCCCGAGGATCCAGGAGATTACGAAGCCGACCAGGAAGACGGTCAGGAAAGGAAGGTTCAGATGAGGAGGCACCTCCGCCGCGCTGCGGACAGCGAGGTAGGTGACGTGGGCCAGGTTCAGGATCGACGAGACGATCAGCCAGCCGGTGCCCAGGAGCAGGTAATGCTGATACGGCTGCCACGCTCCCGCCTGCGCGCGCAGGATCCGCGCGATGGTCCAGGCGAACAGGGCGCAGCCGGCCAGCTCGGCCAGGGCGCCGGTGGCCAGCAGCCCCGTGCGCAGCTCCGACGGGTCGAGCGCCTGCGCTGTGCGCAGGATCGTCCCGCCGACGAGGAGCACGAAGGAAAGCGAAGCAGCCCGGTAGGAGGGAAGCGGGATGCCGGTCATGCGCGGCAGGATGTGGTAGGCGATCCCCACGACGAACAGCGCCACCCAACCGAAGAGCTGATAGTGGCCATGCACCTGGATGATGCCGCGCCCCAGCCCTCCCAGCCTGCCGCGCAGCGCCATGTCGATCAGGGCCCACGCCCCCAGCGTCGCGCCGCCGGTGAACGTGAACAGGAAGGCTGCCTTGAGGAACCGGCGATAGAGGTTCTCGTGGCCGTCGGCCTGCGAGGCGTTTACCGCCGCCTGCGCCGATTTCGTCGCCGTCCTCTCCGGCGCGGGGACCGGCGAAGCGGCCGCCTCACGCAGCTCCAGCAGGAGCGTGTCGGGGTCGACATGATGGACCTTGGCGAACCACCCGAGCGGCTCCGCCGGACCGGCCGCTCCGCCGCATCCCATCAGGCCGTGGCGCTCGAAGACCACGACGGTTGCCGGAAACTTCGCAAGCACCTCACGCACGCTCATCGAAGGGTCGATGCCGGGGGTGGACGCGGCGGAAGCGGCGCGCTCGATCGCTGCCAGCGCGGTCTCCACCGGCACTCCATGGGCACGGCAGGCGAACTCCAGAGGGTGCTTCCCGCCGCAGCAGGCATCCAGCCCCAGCGTGGCGAGCGGCGCCCGGGCCGCGGGGCAGACGCTCAAAATCTCGGCGACCGTCATCTTCGGATCGATCAACATGAGAATCTCCTTGGCGGTCAGGCCGCTCGCGACGCGGGCGGCATCTTCAGGTTCATGCGGTGCAGCGGATGGCACCATCGGATGGCGCGGTGCCGCGCGGCGGTTGGTAGGCGCAGGCGGGGTCTTCTTCCAGGTAATCGCCGGTGGCGGCGTAGGCCCGGGCCCGCGATCCGCCGCAGATACGGCGGAACTCGCAGCGCCCGCAGCGCCCCTTGAGCCGATCGGAATCGCGCAGCGCCAGGAAGAGAGGGTGCTCCCGGTAGACCCGCACCAGCGAGTCGCGCTTCACGTTGCCGGCCGGCATCGGGAGAAAGCCGCTCGGAAAGATCTCACCGCGGGCCGAGATGAAGACGAAGCCCGAGCCGTCGCTCATGCTGGAGACGAACCGGCCGCCGCGCGATCCCAACCCTTCGGCGCCCAGGCCCCGCTGCAGGGCGACGCGCCGGAAATGGGGACCCTCCGTCGTCTTGATCCGGAAGCGGGAGTGGGGAGCGATCTCGGCCAGCCACTCGAAGACCCGCTCGCACTCCTGGGGCGAGATCTGGTGCGAGGCGAGCGCCCGTCCCGTGGGCACCAGCAGGAACAGCGTCCAGCGGCGCGCCTCCAGCGCCGCGACCATCTCCGCCATGGCCGGCAGATCTTCCAGGTTCCGGCGCGAGATGGTGGTGTTGATCTGCAGCCCAAGGCGCAACCCTACGGCGGCGGCCGCACCGTCGATGCACCAGCGGAACGACCCCGGCACGCCGCGGATCGAGTCGTGCAGCGCCTCGGTCGAGCCGTCGAGGCTGATCGAGACCCCGGTCAGCCCGCTCTGCCGGGCCTGGCGCAAGGCGGCATGGGTCAAAAGCGGCGTGCCGCTGGGACTCAGGAAGCTGGTCAGGCCCAGATCGCGCGCGGCGGCGATCAGCTCGAACAGGTCGGGGCGCTTCAGGGGGTCGCCGCCGGTGAAGACGAGGAGCGGTTTGCCGAAGCGCTTGATCTCGCGCAGCAGGTCGACTCCCTGCTGTGTGGTCAGCTCCTGCGGATCCCGGGTCGGGACCGCGGAAGCCCGGCAATGAATGCAGGCCAGATCGCAGGCTCGCGTCACCTCCCAGATTGCCACCAGCGGCGCAGCGGCGAACCGCAGCCTCGGCTCGCCCTCCGGCTCTCCCGCCATCCTTCGCACCATGGTTTCCATCCACATCCTCCCCTTGCCGGCGCGGATCGAGGGTAAGCATGCGGCAACCTCTTGAAGATGTGTATGATCTGGATCATCGCGCAGCCGAGAAATCTGCCTCGCGAGACGTTCCGGAGACCCGAATGGAGCATCCGACGGGCCCGCCCATCCCGTGGGCCGCCATCCCGCTCTTCCAGTCGCTCAGGCCCGCCGAGCGGGAAAGCCTGCGCCCGCTGGTCCGCATGAGGTCGTATGAGGAGGCCGAGACGATCTTCCGCGAGGGAGATCCCGCCCTCTGGTTCCACTTCATCCTGGGAGGACGTGTGAAGATCGTGAAGGCGACGCCCGACGGACGGGACGTCATCCTTGAGATTTTCGGCCCCGGCGATCCCGTCGGAGCCATCGCCGCCTACGAAGAGCGCGACTTCCCGGCGACCGCCGTCACCCTGGAAGCCACCACCCTCCTGTCGATCCCGCGCCAGGAGTTCTTCGCCACCCTGGCCGCCAACCCTGTGCTGGCGCGCGGGCTCCTGCAGGGGCTGACGCGCCGCATGATCGAGCTGACCCGCAAGCTCTCGGAGCGCTCCTCGCGCGTCGAGTTCCGCGTCGCGCGCCTGTTCCTGACCCTGGCGGACCGCCTTGGCCGGGCGGAATCGGGCTCGGTGGTCATTCCCGTGCACCTCAGCCGGCAGGAGATTGCCGACCTGGTCGGTACGACGCAGGAGACCGCCATCCGCATTATGAGCCGATGGAACAAGGAACAGATCGTCCTCACCGAAGAAGGTCTCTTCCGCATACCGGATCGCCGCAAGCTCGAGGAGATCCCCTCCGGGGAGTGACGCCGATCCCGCCGCCCACCGGCGCCGGTGCCCGTCGCATTGCCGGATCGACTCTTGCATTGACATCGAATCAATGAAGCAGACAACGGTGTGGCACGCTCTGCCTCCGGAAGAAGTGCTGGAGCGGCTGGCTTCGGGTCCCGCAGGCCTCACCGCCTCCGAGGCCGAGCGCCGTCTGCGGGAGCAGGGGGGCAACGAGCTGGCCGCCCCGGTGCGCCATCCCGCTTGGGCGCTCCTTCTGCGGCAATTCCGTAACGTGCTGACCCTGCTCCTGCTGGGTGCGGCGCTCCTGTCGCTGCTTCTGGGCCACCGGTCCGAGGCCGCGGCGATCGCCGTGATCGTCCTGCTCAGCGCCACGCTCGGCTTCGCCCAGGAGTACCGTGCTGAGGGGGCGATGCGGGCGCTGCGCCGCCTGGCCGCCCCGAAGGCGCGCGTGGTGCGGGACGGGTCCGAAATCGACATCGCCGCGCGCAACCTGGTTCCCGGAGATCTGGTTCTCCTGCGTGCGGGAGATCGGGTCCCCGCGGATATCCGGCTGACGCGTGGCGCCAATCTGCGCGTCGATGAAGCCGCTCTCACCGGGGAATCGGTCCCGGTGGCCAAGGAGCCGGCGACGCTTCGGGCCAAAGACGTGCCGCTGCCGGAGCGGCGCTGCATGGCCTACGCCGGCACCGTGGCGGCTGCCGGGCGCGGCCAGGGTGTGGTCGTGGCCACCGGCATGGCGACCGAATTCGGCGGCATCGCTTCCCTGCTGACCGGGATCGAGCCGGGGCGCACGCCGCTGCAGAAGGATCTGGACCGGCTGGCCCGCATCCTCGCCTGGGCGGGGCTCGCCGTGGTGATGCTGGTGGCGGCTTTCGGGGTCTTCCAGGGCGCACCGCTGCTCGCCACCCTCGTCTTCGGGATCGCCCTGGCGGTGGCCATCGTCCCGGAAGCCCTGCCGGCGGTGCTGACCATCTCCCTGGCGATGGGTCTCAAGCGCATGGCCAGGCGGCACGCCCTGATGCGCCGCCTCTCCATCGTGGAGACTCTGGGCTGCGTCTCCGTCATCTGCGCCGACAAGACGGGGACGCTGACCCAGGACGAGATGACCGTCCGCCGTATCTTCGCCGCCGGCGAGATGCTGGACGTGACCGGCAGCGGCTTCGAGCCGGTGGGAGATTTCCGTTGCGGCGGGTCTTCTGTCGCGAGCCTGCCGGAAGCTGTCAACGAGGTGCTGCGGGCGGGCGTCCTCGCCTCGGACGCGCGGATGTACCGGGGCCAGGACGGCCGCTGGTGCGTGCGGGGCGATCCCACGGAAGGAGCTCTCGTCGTTGCAGCCATGAAGGCGGGCCTCGCTCCCTCCGATCTCGAAGCAGGTCTGCCTCGCGTTGGGGAGATTCCATTCACTTCCGAGTCGCGCCGCATGACCACCCTGCACCGCGGCCCCGCCGGCCCGGAGGCCTTCTCCAAGGGAGCGCCGGAAGTCGTCCTGCACGGCTGCACGGCCTGGCTCGCCGGAGAAGGGGAGCGGGCTCTGGACCCCGAGGGGGTCGAGTCGATCCTGAAAATCGCCCACGCCATGGCGGCGGAAGGGCTGCGCGTCCTCGCGCTGGCGCGCAAGAAAGGGACGCGGCTCGAAGATGCCGAGCACGGCATGACCTTCCTGGGTCTCGCCGCGATGATCGACCCGCCGCGTCCGGAGGCGAAATCCGCCGTACGAACCTGCCGCGATGCCGGGATCCGCGTCGTCATGGTGACCGGCGATCATCCGCTGACCGCCAGGGCGGTTGGCGGCGAGCTCGGTCTCCTCGAATCGGGAAGGCTGGCCACCGGAG
Organism: Candidatus Polarisedimenticolia bacterium; assembly: GCA_035764505.1. NCBI lineage: Bacteria > Pseudomonadati > Acidobacteriota > Candidatus Polarisedimenticolia > Candidatus Polarisedimenticolia bacterium. The sequence goes on along the minus strand of DASTZC010000146.1, from coordinate 4,567 downwards.
CGGAGGTGGAGCTGCTGAGCCGTGAGGAGCTGGAGGACCAGGTCGAGGTGATCGAAGTCTACGCGCGGATGCTTCCTGCGCAGAAGCTGCGCGTGGTCGAGGCGCTGCAGCGGCGCGGCCACGTGGTGGCCATGACCGGCGACGGAATCAACGATGCGCCGGCGCTGAAGAGGGCCGACGTCGGCGTGGCCATGGGCATCAACGGCACCGACGTCTCGCGCGAAGCCGCCGACGTGACCCTCATCGACGACAACTTCGCCTCCATCGTGGCGGCGGTCGAGGAGGGGCGGGGCATCTTCGACAACACTCGCAAGTACCTGACCTACCTCTTCACCTCGAACATCGGGGAGATCGGCCTCATGGGCGCCGCGGCCGTGCTCGGATTTCCGATGCCGTTGACGGCGGTGCAGATCCTCTACGTGAATCTGGCCACCGACGGCCTGCCGGCGCTGGCCCTGGCGGCGGAACCGTCCGATCCCTGCGTGATGCGCCGGCCCCCGCGCGACCCGAAGACGGGGATCTTCTCGCGCGGCGCGGTCAGCCTGATGCTCCTGGGAGGAGCCTGGTCGGCGACGGCGAATCTGGGACTCATGGCGTGGGCCCTGGCGGGGGGGCGCAGCCTCCCGGAGGCGCGCACGCTGACCTTCGTCTCGCTGGTCCTGATGGAGTTCTTCAAGGCCTATTGCTTCCGGTCCCCGCTCCGTCCGGTGCTGCGCTCTCCCTTCGGCAATCTCTGGCTCAACCTCGCCGTCCTGTGGGAGCTGCTGCTGCTGTTCATGGTGGTGACGGTTCCCGGCCTGTCCCGCTCTTTCGGGGGCTTCCCGCTGACTCATGAGGATTGGGCGGTGGCCCTGCTCATGGCAGCCACCATCGTGCCGGTCGTCGAGGCGGGCAAATGGGGCTTCGGGGAGCGCGACACCAGGCTCCCGGGACTCCCCGTGCGGCTTACATGATCGGCGTCATCCCCTGGGATGCGCCTCCGGTTTTACGATGCAGCCCGCCGGGGAGCCTCCCGGCCTGACGCCGCGCCGACCGACCCAACGAAATGAACTGCCTCCGAGGAGACGATGAGGATCACGCGAATCCTGCTCGCCGGACTGATTGCAAGCCTCTGGCTGCCTTCAGGAATTACCGCCCAGGAAGAGGAGAAGAAGCCGGTCCAATGGAAGATCAGCGGCGAAGCCCGGGTGCGTCCCGAATGGCGCGACAACCAGGACCTCATCGACGACGCCGACGACCGGATGAGCCAGGTCTTCATGCGGCTCCGCATCGGGGTGGAAGCGCTAATCCAGGACAACTTCCGCGTCTTCGTGCAGGCGCAGGACTCCCGCGTCTGGGGCGAGGAGGCGAGCACTGCCTCCAACGAGAAGAACCTCGACATCCACCAGGGCTACCTGGAGGCGAAGAACCTCGGCGTCAAGGGGCTCTCATTCTCAGTGGGCCGGCAGGAGTGGTTCTACGGCGAGCACCGGCTCATCGGCAACTACAACTGGAACAATGTCGGTCGATCGTTCGACGGCATCCGGGTGCGCTGGGGGAGCGAGCGCTTCACCGCGGACGGGTTGTGGGCCGAGATCTCCAACCGGGTCTCGGCCGGCGCGACCAACGGCAGCGACCTGTTCGGAGTCTACACGCAGACGCGGCCGCGCCCGGGCGGCGAGTACGAGGGTTACGCCCTGGGGTTCTCGGATCGGATCGAAGTTGCTGGCGAAACGGGGATCCTGGGGCCCTCGAAAGTCTACGCGCTCGGGGGCCGGGTGAAGGATCGCTTCGGCGGCTTCGATTTCGTGGTGGAAGCGGTGCTCGAGCGCGGCGAGTTCCACGGAGACGATCTCGACGCGAATGCGGCGGCAACGCAAATCGGCTGGACCTGGGGAAGCTCGAAGAAGCTGCGGGCTTTCGCGGGCTACGACTACGCCACCGGCGACCAGGACAACACCGACGGCGAGCAGAACCAGTTCTTCAATTTCTTCCCCACCAACCATCCCCTCTACGGCTACATCGACTACGAAGGGTGGCGCAACATCGACAGCCCCTATGCGGGGATCTCCTTTGGCCACGGAAAGCATTTCTACCTGGCGAAGGCGCACCGCTTCCGCCTCGAGTCGCGCTTCGGGCCCTGGCAGGATGCCTCGGGGAACGTCCTCGGATTCGATCCGACCGGAGCGTCGGGCGACGACGTCGGCGACGAGGTGGATCTCCTCTACCGCTATGACTGGCTGGAGAAGGCGAAGGTGGAGATCGGAGTCAGCCGCTTCATGCCGGGGCGCTTCGCCGAGTCGACCCGTGGAGATGACGCCTCCGACTGGGGCTACGTGCAGCTGACGCTCGGTTTCTAGGAGGCGCCGATACATCCCTTGGGCAGGACCGGGCCGCGGAAAGGGCGTGACGCGGGGCAACATAGGACCTTCGTATCCCGGCTCCTATGATCCAGATCAGTCCGAGGGCAGGGAGTGGAATTATGACGGGGGACATACACGGCCGCCCCGGCTCGCGGTAGTTTTCCCCGAATCTCGAAGGAGGAAGGCGACCATGAGCGAGGTGACCCGCAGCACAATCAATTTGAGCAATATCGAGCCGGAGCGGCGTCCGGCGCTCGTCCTGGAGCAGTTCAAGCTGCTTCCGGAAGGCGGAGAGCTGGTTCTAATCCTCGGTCGGGAGCGGCTGCAGGTCCTGGAGCGGCTGCAGTCGGAGCAGGCGGGGAAATACGAATGGTCCATCCTCGAGGAAGGACCGGAAGGCAGCTCGGTTCTTCTGACACGGCATGCGGCCTCCGATCGGAGAGCTGTCAGCCCGGCGGCCTGCATGGAGTGGGATCACGACCGCCTCGATTCGCTGCTGGCGGCCCACGGAGAAGCGCTGGCGTCAGGAAAGATGGACGAGGCGGCGCAGCGCTTCCGGGAGTTCAGCGCCGGCTTGCGGCATCACATCCGCATGGAGGAGGAGGTGCTGTTCCCGGCCTTCGAGCGCAGGGTGCACTCGGGTGAGTGCGGTCCCACCGGTGTCATGCGACACGAGCATCGCATCATCGAGTCGCTGCTCGATCGAATGGCGGCGGTCCTTGGCTGGCCGATCCCGGGCGTCGCCGAGCTCGAATCGCTGCGCGGCGATCTGATCGAGCTCCTCAGCGAGCACAATGCCAAGGAAGAGCACATCGTCTATCCGCTCACCGACCTGCACCATCCCGGCCCCGAGCGGCAGGACCTGATCTGTCGGATGCAGGCGGTCTGAATTCGGCGCTTGCTCGGCTTACCGCTCAGGAGGGCTTCTTCGTCTCGACCGTCACCTTGAGGATCCTGCCGGTGAAGCGGTTATCGCCTTCCTTATAGTCGTTGCTGACGGGGGTTTCGTTGTCCATCCCGACGTCGGCCCCTTCGTCGGCCGAGAAGGCGTAAGGCATCGTCTTCGGCACCTTGGCTTCACCCACCTGTTTGCCGTCGACGCTCAGGCGGCTCGTCCCGCCGGCGCCCGGCTGCGGACTGTCCGGGACGAACTCGTAGAGCACCGTGTGCGTGCCGGGCGAGAGCGGCTGGGGTGAGGAGACCTTGGTCCACTCCAGCCCGCCGTAGTTGTAGACCTCGTTGACGCGCCCTCCTTTCATGTAGAGGCTCCAGCCGCCGAAGCGTCCCGCCTGCGCCAGGATCACGCCGTTGGCGCCCCCCTTCGGGATCTCCAGCTCGGCCGTGACGCTGTAGGGGCGGCGCTTCACGCTGATGAAGGCGTTCTCCATCATGCCGGTCATCCCTTCGTGGAGAGTGAGAGAGGTGCGCGTCCCCATCAGGTCGGGTCGCCCGGCGATCTCGGCGTCGAAGCGCTCGGAGCGCCGGTCATCCAGCGGGTAGACGTGGTTGTGGATCGCCTCCTTCGTGAAGACTTCCTGCAGCTCCTTGAGCTTCTCCGGGTTCTGGGCCGCCAGGTCGTTCGCCTCGCTGAAGTCCTCGTCGATGTTGTACAGCTCCCAGCGATCCTTATCGAAGGGGGGATTCTCCGCCATCAGCCAGGGGATCGAGTGGCGCGTCGCCGCCACCCAGCCTTCATGGTAGATGGCGCGGTTGCCGAACATCTCGAAGTACTGTGTCTTGCGCCGATCGGGCGCCTTGGCGTCGGCGAAGGTGTAGACCATCGAGATGCCGTCCATCGGGTACTGCTTCGTGCCATCGACGATCTTCGGCTCGGGGATTCCCGCCGCTTCCAGCACCGTCGGCGCTACATCGATGACGTGGTGGAACTGCGAGCGCAGCTCGCCGTGCGCGTTCGGGATGCCGGCCGGCCACGAGATCACCATGGCATTGCGCGTGCCGCCGAAGTGCGAGGCGACCTGCTTGGTCCACTGGAAGGGAGTGTCCCCCGCGAGCGCCCAGCCCACCGCGAAGTGCGGGAAGGTCGAAGGCGATCCCCATTCCTCCAGGTGCGACAGCTGCGAGCTGACGTTGCTGACGATGCCGTTGAGCGCCAGCATCTCGTTGTAGGTGCCGTCCGGCCCCCCCTCGGCGCTCGAGCCATTGTCCCCGACGATGTAGAAGAGCAGCGTGTTGTCCAGCTCCCCCGTGTCGCGCAGGTTGTCGAG
>DASTZC010000145.1 GCA_035764505.1 Candidatus Polarisedimenticolia bacterium | reverse complement strand
CGCCTCGGAAGCATCCCGCAGATCCTTCAGCCCCTCCTGGACGTGGCCTGTCATCAAGGCGACCCGCGCCTGCAGCGCCAGCCCCTCGGCGCGCGACGCGGGCGAGCCGGCGAGCGTGCGGAACAGGGCGATGGCCTCGGCGGTCTTGCCGGCGTCGAGCAGCAGGTCTCCCTTCAGGGACAGCGCTCCCAGGTTGTTCGGCTGGCTCGCGAGGATCTGCTCCACCGTGCGCAGCGCCTCTTCCGAGTGGCCTTCGCGCCGCTGCGCGCGGGCCAGGCTCAGCCGGGCGGCGTGATCCTCGGGGTGCCCTTCCAGATACTTCGTGAGCAGGCCGGCCGCTTCGGTGGCGTTCCCCGATTCCAGGGTCGCCAGCGCCAGCAGCCTGAGGTTGTCGGAGCTGGAAGGATCGAGCTCGTGGGCATGAGCCAGGGTCTTCGCTGCCGATTGCGGCTCGCGCAGCAGGAAGAGCTCGATCGCCCCCAGCCAGGAAAGCGGCACTTTCTCGTCGGGGAAGCGCGCCAGGAACGATTCGAGCGGCGCCACCGCCGTGCGCGGATTGCCCGACTGGTACAGCGCCATAATCACGGGGATCATCAAGGTGACGCGGTCGGGCAGGGGACGCGTCAGCTTCGACAGGGTGTTGGCGGCGCGCGCCGCGCCACCGGGGTCGCCGCGCTGCGCGGCGAGCAGGATCTCCAGGTAGCGCGCCAGGTGGAAATCTTCCAGCTTCAGCGCCTCCTGGAGCGGCGGCGCCGCGCCGGCCGGATCACCCTGTGCCAGCCGTGTCCAGGCCTCCACGAAGCTGCGTGTCGGGGCTTCCTTGAGGGGCACCAGGGAGGCCAGCGGCGGATCTTCGGCTTGCAGCGGCCCGCGTCCCAGCGCCTGGCGCACGTGTAAGGCCAGCTCGTCCAGCCTGTGGCCCAGGGTCTCCTCGGTGATGCCCGCAACTTCCCAGTGCTCCCGCTCCTTGCCGGAGGAGACATCGACCCAGGAAGCAGACAGCGAGGCCCCTCCCGCTCCGGCACTCACCGTGCCGCGCAGCAGGAAGCCGGCTCCTCCTTTCTTCGCCATGTCGATCTCGGCCGTCTCCCCCGCGAGCGGAGCGCGCGTCAGGTCGAAGACCCGCTCGGGAGTCAGGACCTTGAGATCGGGATCGTTCTCGAGGCTCAGGGTGAGAAAGATCGGAACCGAATCGCCAATCCAGGACACCGCCTCGGAGCCGCCGGCCGCGCGGAAGGGGACCACGACGAGCGCAGGCTTTTCCCCTCCCGCCGCCCCCGCCGAATTCCTCCGCGTCATGCTGACGACCAGAAACGCCACCAGCAATGCAGCCGCCGCGATTCCGGCCACCAGGAGAATCGCCTTCTTGCCCAGGGGCTTCGTCTCTCCGCGGTCCGGGGCGGAATCGCTACCCATGCGTGCACCTCGAAACGGGTTGAAAGGGGTTCTCTGGGAGATTCCCAAGGGACTCCGCTGCAAGCAGAGTCAGCATGTTAGACGAGGGCCGGGCGAGCGTCAACGCGCGCCGGGGCGCGTCAGAACTTGAGGGCGGTGCCGAACAGGAGCTGGAGCTTGGGGGAGTCGGTCTCCTCGGCGTCGATGGAGTAGGCCAGATCCAGCCGCCCGATCGTGGCCACGGAAGAGCGGCTGACCGCGAAGCGCAGTCCGACGCCGACGTCCGGATGCAGGTCGGAGACGCGCTGCGAGGAGCCGTACCAGGCGTTGCCGATGTCGAAGAAGCCGGCGGCCCCCAGGCGCACCAGCCGCAGGAGCTCCACGTTGCTGAAGAAGCGGTGCTCGAGCGTGAGCAGCAAGCGGCGGTCGCCGGAGAACTGCCGCGTGGGGTAGCCGCGCAGCCCCGTATCGCCCCCCAGGAGAAACTGGGTCTGCTCGTCCAGGTCGATGCCCACGTCCATCCCGAGCCGCGCGTAGAAGGTCTGGCGCAGGGTGGCGCGCCAGTAGGTCTCCAGGATCTGCGAGAGGATCACGTTGCTCGCCTCGCCGGAGCCCACGCGTCCCGAGAGCATCCCCGCGTAGAAGAAGTTGGCCGAGTGCGACAGCGGAATCCCGACCGAGTCGCCGAAATGCAGGATGACCTCGCTGCGCGCTGCGCCGAAGTCCCTCAGGGAGAGCCAGGCCGAGGCGGTGAAGTCGTTCCCCAGGTTGAAGTCCTCCTCCCGATCGAACTGGCTGTAGTTGGTGACCTTGATGTAGCGCGTACGCAGCGTCTCCAGGGTGAAGATCGGGCCGCTGAACTTCTGGTCCTCGGGCACCGGCAGCGTGCCGAAACCCTCCTGATCGGGATCGCGGGAGAAATCGTCGCGCTCGTACGAGTAGCCGAAGGTGAAGCGGGCGACGCGGTTGCCGATGAGCCCGGTGGAGACGCCGTAGGAGAAGCCGAACGTCTCGGAATCCTGGTTGAACTCGGAGGAGACCTCGCCGTCGGTGTACAGCTTGGAGACCTGGGTGAGGTCGAGCCAGGAGGTGTTGGCGGCCCAGCGCGTATCGAGTGAGAAAAAAGGTCGGGAGAAGGACAGGCCCGTGGTGTTCCCGTCGCTGCTCTCGGCGTAGATGGCGCGCATGGCGTAGCGGCTGCCCAGCAGGCGGGGATCGAAATACTGGAGGGCGGTGGTGGTGCGGTCCACGTCGCTCTTGCGGCTGATCATCAGGAGCTTGAGCCTGCCCACCAGGTTCTGCTCGCTGAAGGAGAAGCCCCAGGTGTTGTCGCCCCCGGCGCGGGAGAAGCGCACCGAGGGGCGCAGCGTCCAGGTGTCCTGGGTCCCCACCTCCAGGTCGACGATGCCGTCGTGATAGGCGACCGGGCGAATCTTGACATGGTAGATCACCCCCAGCGAGCGCAGGTTCCTCTCGCTCTCGTCGATGAGGTCCTGGCGGTAGAGATCCACCTCGCGGAACAGCAGCTCGCGCCGGACGACATCCTCGCGCGTGACGATGTGCAGCTTGTTGGCGAGGCGGTAGGGCCAGTAGCTCTCCTTCGGATCGGAGGTGTCGAAAATATCCTTGCTGTTGACCAGGATCTTGCCGATGTGAGCGCTGTCGATCTCCAGCTGCTTTCCGTCGGGGAGGGGGGATTCCTGCGCAGTGGAATTGGGTTCCTGCGCCAGAGAATAAGAGGAGAGGCAGAACAGCAGGAGCGCCGCCATCACTGGAAGGGGGGCTCGCATGGGGAGAGAATTATACATGGCGGTTGGGAGCCGCTCCAGGAAGGCAGTAGAATCCGGTAGATGAGATCCACCCCCCAAAAAGTCCTGGCCGGCTGCGCGGCCGCTCTGTTCGCGGCGGGGATCGCTCGAGGTGCCGGCGAAGACGGTTTCGATGCCACGATGGAGCTCGTGAGCGCGCGGGCGACGCGATACGAGAAGGCGGCACTCGGCTTCTCCTGCGAAGAGACAGTAATCCTGGGGAAATTTAGCTCCTCGACCGGGGAAAACAAGCGGGAGCAGAAAAGCCGCTACGACTACCTGTACGAGGGAAGCTCGGAGTCGGGGTACCGGGAAATCCGGATGCAGCCCTCGAAGAACGGCGACCCTGCCGACGCCAAGCAGGTGGATCCGGGGCTCGACGTCCCGGGAGCCTACGACTGGGCCCTGCTGTTCAGCCAGCAGCACCGCGGCCACTTCCGCTTCGAGCCGGCCGGCTCGGAGCTGGTCGGCTTTCACTCCGCGGTAATCATCGCCTTCCGCGGCGCCAAGACCTTCGATCACGGCCGCGAGATCCACGAGTGGAGCGGGAAGGCCTGGGTGGATAGCGAGACCGGGAACTTCGTGAAAGTGGAGGCCGAGCCCAACGGCCAGGAAGAGCTGCTCAAGCTGAGGACCGCGGAATGGCGCAAATCGATGCGCATCGTCGGTGTGCCGGTGAAGAAGCAGCCGCGAGGCTACCGCTACCGGCTGACCTTCAGCGTCGACAAGTTCGGGCTGTCCTTTCCCGGCGAGGCGGAGACGCGCCGCTTCGGGCTGAGCCTCACCGGCGAGGAGGAGATGAAGGAGCGCATCGCGCAGCGCTTCCGGAACTACGTCTTTTTCAATGTCCACTCGGAGGAGGATTTCGCCGCCGCCGCCCCGTCCCCCCCACCCCCTGCGGCGCCGCACGCCCCGGGGAAGTGACGCCGCCCCGGCCTCCGTGCTAGTGTCGCGTCCGCAACCCTAGGGTCTGGGCTTTGCGTTCCCCACCAAGCTTGGAGGCTCGACGATGGGCGGGTTGATCTTCTTCCTGTTCCTCCTGATCCTCGGTGCCGCGGTCGTCAGCCAGGTCCTCAGGCGCCGCGGCTTCACCGTCCTGGGCCCCGACGGCCGTCGCACTGGAGCCGGCCCGGGACGCGGCGTCATCGCCGGCGCCCTGGTGCTCCTGGCTCTGCTGGTGCTGATCCCGGCGTCGATCCGGGTGGTGCCGGTGGGACGCGCGCTGGTGGTGTTCAACACGCTGACGCGCAGCTTCCGGCTGGCGCGGCAGGGGGTCACCCTGGTGCCGCCGTTCATCACCCAGACAGAGCAATACGACCTGCGCCGGATGGAGTACACCATGGCGGCGGCGCGCGGCGAGGGGCGCAAGGCGCAGGCGGACGACTCTCTCTGGTCGCCGACGCGGGAAGGGCTGCAGGTGGGGATCGATCTGACCGTCTGGCACCATCTCGACCCGCTGCGCCTCATCGATCTGCACCAGAAGATTGGCCCCGACTACGAGGAGAAGATCATCCGTCCCGCGGTGCGCTCGGTCATCCGCCTGGTGATCTCCGAGTACGCCGTCATGGACGTCTACTCCTCGAAGCGCGCTGTCATCCAGGACGAGATCAACGACAAGGTGAAGAAGCTGGTGGAGAAGGACGGCTTCATCATCGACGAGGTGGTGCTGCGCGACGTGCGCTTCACCGACGAGTTCGCCAAGGCGATCGAGGCGAAGCAGATCGCCCAGCAGGCGGCCGAGCAGATGAAATACGTGCTGGAGAAAGAGCAGCGCGAGGCGGAGCGCAAGGTGATCGAGGCGCAGGGTCGGGCGCGGGCCATCGAGACGGTGACGGCGGCGCTGCAGAAAAATCCCTACTACATCAAGTATCTCTACGTCGACAAGCTCTCCGACAAGATCTCGGTGATCGTATCGGACCAGAACACCATCATGGATCTCAAGGGAATCCTGGACGCCAAGACCGCGCGCTGAAGGCGCGCGACGAGGAGGCTCATGAACTGGCTCGTGACCATCGTCATCGGCGGGATCGTGGGTTGGCTCGGAAGCATGGTGACCGGCACCGACGCCCGGATGGGGCTGTTCGCCAACATCTTCGTGGGGATCATCGGCTCGGCCCTGGGGTTCTGGATCGCGGGGGTGTTGGGGTTCGCGGCCTATGGACTGATTGCGCGCTGGATCGTCGCGGTCGCCGGGGCCGCGATCCTGATCGGCCTGCTGAAGATGCTGGGATTCTTCAAGTAGCCGCCAGGCTCACCGTCCGCGCCGGGAGCGGCGCATGAGCCGCCGGAACTCCGGCAAATGAGCGTTCTGGGAGACGGGCGATGCCGGGAGCCGAGGAACGAATCAGGCAGCTCGAGACGATGCTCGGGGAGACTCCCGAGGACCGGGACTTGCGCTATTTCCTGGCGACCGAGTACTTCCAGATGGGACGCTACGCCGACTCACTGCGGGAGCTGGACGAGTACTTCCGACAGGGCGACGACGAAGGGATGGGTTTCAAGATGCGCGGCATCTGCCAGCTCAAGACCGGGAAGCCGGCGGAAGCGCGTGCCACGCTTCAGTCGGGCATCGCCGCGGCCCGGCGGCACCATCACGCGGATCTCGCCGCCGAGATCGAGGAGACGCTGGCGGAGCTGTTTCCCGGTACCTGAACAAGGACCTCGCTACTGCGGGCGCTCCGGCTCGGCGATGCGGGCCGGCGGCTC
>DASTZC010000144.1 GCA_035764505.1 Candidatus Polarisedimenticolia bacterium | reverse complement strand
TCCGCTGCGCCGCCGGCCACGGGCCGCTCTCGGCGCGCGAGACAGCGCCGGTCCCGGGGCCGGGCGCGCGCCGTCCGGCGGCGAGCTCGGCTTAGACGCAGTCGGGTGGCCCCGGGAGGTTGCCCTCCCGGGGCTCCCACGGATCCGGACATGCAGATGTCCCGCATCCGGCTCTTCGGTTCACGGCTTCGCTGCGGACCGGTAGATGCTATGGACCGCGACCGGCGGCGGGAGCGGGTAGCGCTCCAGCAGCCGTTCGAACCGCGGCCATGGCATCGTCGTGCGTCGCGAGCGACGGTCCAGCCACTTGCGCCATACACGGCGGAGTTCGTACGAGAAGCGAGAGAGTGCACGGCTATTTCCGGTGATGCCGAAGTAGCCGTAGTGCCCCCTGAGCATCTGCACGAGCCGGCGGTGCTGGTCGGCGATCTTGCGGTGCATATGAACCCGGCACCATTCGCCGACGCGTCTGAGCGCCCGGCCGAACCGGCTGGAGGCCGTCTTCTGCTTCACCACCCAGTAGCCACGCCGACTTCTCGCCCAGTAGTGCGTGAAGCCGAGCAGGTCGAAGCTGCCTGGCTTCGATCCACCGCCTGGTCCCTCGCCGGCGGTTGGCCGACCGAAGGGCACGAGGCGCGTCTTGTCTGGATGGAGCACCAGGCCGTACCTGCCGAATCGCTTTGGCAGGACGTCCAGGACTCGGCGGGCGTCATCTTCGGACGAGAATGCCAGGACAGCGTCGTCCGCGTATCGGATGAGAAAGGCGCGACCGTGGAGCCGCGGCTTCACCTCCGTCTCGAACCACCTGTCGAGCACCTCGTGAAGGTAGACGTTCGCCAGAAGCGGTGAAACGACTCCGCCCTGTGGCGTTCCAGCATCGGGGTGCATGAGGATCTCGCCCTCGAGCACGCCGGCCTTCAGCCACTTGTTGATCGTGCGACGCAGGACTCCGTCCTGCACCCGCTGATCGAGGAAGCTCCGAAGGTGCGCATGGTCCAGGGTGTCGAAGAAACTCTGGATGTCCACCTCCAGCACCCAACCACCATTCATCTCCATGAGTCCGTCGCGAAGCGCCTGGAGAGCGTCGTGCGCCGACCGCGCCGGCCGGAATCCATACGAGCAGCCAAGGAAGACCTGCTCGTACACGGCCTCAAGGACCATCGTGACCGCCCTCTGGAGGAGCTTGTCCTCGAAGGTCGGGATGCCGATGGGGCGCGTCTTCGTTCCGTCGCCTTTCGGGATGTGGACGCGTCGGACTGGAGGGGCCTTGTACGTGCCCGACTTGAAGCGATCGAGCAGGTTGCGAAGATTCTCGTCGAGCTTCTCCGCATAAGCCGCCGCCGTCTCGCCATCCACGCCGACGGCCCCATCCTTCCGGGTCCGCCGGTACGCTTCTCGGAGAAACTCGACGTCGATGTGGTGGGCGAGTGTGGTGAGCGCCGTCGGCGTCCTCCTCGCCAGCTCCGCTATCCGTTGCAGTCTCGTGGAGATGTCCAGAGGGCTCTGGGTCCCCGTCATCGTTCCCTCCAACGGTTCCGTGTAACCGGCTCCCCCTTCCCTCCGCCGGGTCCCTTTGAGATGGTTCCCCGGCTTCGTCGGTACGATGAGGAGCTGCGACTTCCTGCCGCCCATCCCGCCGCGCTTCGTTGCCTTCGCTTGGCGGTACCTGCGTTGCGCTCGCTTCTTCGCTCCCGCGCGCGCGGAGCGCTGCGCTCACGGGCCTGGGCTTTTTCACCGGATGCCCAACCGGACCCACGACAGGAGACGACAGGATCTCCCAGGTTCCTGGCGAACCCACCGTGCACCCGCCCCGCTCTATGACCCCGGCGGGACCCTCGTGGCAGGCCATCGCGCCACGTCGGTGCTGCCTGCGCATCAGCATACTGCGCAGGCTCCCGCTACTTTCCGCTTTCGAGGCTCGATCACGCGGCAGTTACACTCCCTGTGTACGCCTCGCAGCACCGGTTACCCGGTCGCCACGCAACACTCGGTTCCGGGTGGTGGCCAACCTTTCCCGGGCAGGAATCTCCGCCCTGCAGGGTTCGTCCG
>DASTZC010000143.1 GCA_035764505.1 Candidatus Polarisedimenticolia bacterium | reverse complement strand
ATCCCGAAACCGGCGTTTGCGTCGGCTGCAACGTCAGCTCCGACTGTCAGGATCCCTCGCATCCCTTCTGCGATGCCGGAACCAACACCTGCGTCCAATGCCTCACGGACACGGAGTGCAATAACGGCAACGTGTGCGATGGCATCGAGACCTGCTCTAACAACGTCTGCCACGCCGGCATCGTGCTAGGGTGTGACGATGGGAATCCGTGCACCCAGGACTCCTGCCAAGCCGTGGGCGGTTGCACGCATACGGATGCCGGAGAGGCTCACGGCGCTTCTTGCGAATCGGTGACGGATAGCGCTCTCTGCCCGTTCCCGGACGATTCCTTCCGTCTGATTAACCTCCAGAATCCGACGTTGAACGCCTCCGGGAATCTGGTTCAGAACGACTTTCTACTGAACGCGACCAACCCTGGACAGGCGTATTACAACGTGTTCCACAGCGGAGCTCCGGGATCGGCCTTCAATCTCCAGATCGACATCCCCTGGCCTTTCATCACCCAGGGCGACAGACCGATCCAGGTCCACGACGCAACCGGGCCCGTAGGCGTGACGATGGGCGACGGCGCCTGCTTCGCGCCGACTGCCGCGCTGGACGGATACACGATCACGACGGCCGCGGGCAACCTCTCGAACAGTGGCAATCCCGTGATTCTGCGAAGCGACTACCCGGCGCAGAACCTCGGCAGCACCACGCCGGTATACGTGTCGGGTACGGTCCCGGCGAGCGGACTCGTCTACGTCACGGTCCATCTCAATTACGGGCTCAAGACCACGACCGGATGGCAGCAGGCGCTCGACCTGACGACCCTACAGGGGCCGGACACTAACCTCGACGGCACTCTGGATGGTCTTGGTGGTGGTGTGATCTACATCAAGGGAGGCACGCCGGCCAACCTGAATGGCCAGGACTACACCTTCGGTTTCTCGAACGGATCGAGCTTCACCAGCACGGTTTACAGCTTCAACGCGTTCAAGAAGAACGCCGGGGTCAACGGGCTGACCCTGAATCTCAAAGGCTCGCCCAGGCCCGGGGTCACCCTGCAGTTCTGGGGGCCGAGCGGCAACCTGCTGGCGACGACAATCTCCGATGGCGATGGCTTCTACTCCTTCCCCTACAAGCATGTCGGGAAGGAGGCGACCTACACGGTGAAGCTCCCCGACTTCGGACGGCAGGCTGCCGTGAAGCTGAAAGCCAACGGCTACGGCCTGGCAGTGTTTGACAATGTGCCGAGCGTCGATGGAACGGACGCTTCCACCACGAACTGGACCAAGACGAAGTCCCTCACGAACACAGCCCCCTGATCCCAGGGGGAAGAAGCAATCAGGCCCGGGCGAGCCATCCTGGTCGCCCGGGCTTTTGTTTTGGTGCGAGCGTCCCGCGCCGGAATGCTCCCTGCGAGCGCCGGGCTCAACAAGAATCTTGACGGAAAGGCCGAATGGGGGTAGATCGTCCGAGTCTCCAATCCATTGGACGCGTGAAGCGTGCGGCTTGAAATCGCCATCCCGCCCGCGCTTCGGAAGAGGAGGTTCTCATGCTTGCTTCCCGTTCCGTCTCTTTTCCCGTCAGGGCCTGGATCATCCGGGTCTTGCTCCCAGCTGCCGGATTGCTGTTCTGGAGCGCGTCTCCAGTCATCACGGCCCCGTCCAAACCCGAGCCCCTGATGACGCTCGCCATCGTCGGGGCCAAGGACGGCGTGGTCACCCGCCAGGTGGCCACCGGCTGGCCCCTCACCTTGAAGCTCTCGAGCAATGGAGAGCTGGGCATCGGGCGACCGTTCGTGACGCCCTTTTTCCCGCAATTCGGAGATGTCGGGTTCATCGTCTTCACGGACCCCGACGGCTGTCCCTCCTTCGATGCCATCAACGCCCTCTGTCCCGGCGGCGTGGACGAAACCATGCTTGAGTTCTGGCCCGACATGGATCGCGCCGGGGTTTCGAACCCCCACGGAAACGTTGAGCGGCTGATCGCTCTGACCGAAACGGGCGGCGGGGGAAGTCCCAAGGTCCTGGTCTTCGATCCCAACAGCGGCCTCAACGACCTTTTGGTCCGCTATGGGCCCTACGTCGGAGGCGACGATACGTTGGCGCTCCGATGCGTCGGAGGACGCCTCGCCATCTATCCGGGAGAGCCTTGCCTTTCGGACGCCGACTGCACCTCCGGCGGCACCTGTCGCCAGGTGCCTTTGGATGCTGACGGATTTGGCTACGGCGCCGATGACGACCTTCCCGGACTGGCGCTTTTCTCGGACACCGGAGTGGGTCTGGTCCTGGATCAAAGCTTCAACCCGGGACAACCGCGGCAGAGCAGAAACCTGGCGGGCTTGGTGCATTCCGTGGCCTATGAGCTGAGCGACGCCACCTCCAAGACCAGCCTCCAGGTTCACCTGAACGTCCCCGGAAGTCGGACGGTCGCGCTGCCCAGCTCGGCCGGCCCTTTTATTCCCACCGACAGCCCCCTGGGTTTGTTCACTCCCGCGGTTCTCGCAGATTTCTGCGTCGGAGATCCCCAGAGCTGCAACGTCGACGGCACCGGGCTCGTCCGCATCGACGGAGGCCCGCTCACCCCCATGAACGCGGCCGAGGTGGCTGGCTACCTCAATTCGAGGGTGGTGACGCTGCGCGCTTTCGTCGTGAACGGGACGGCGCCTTCTGTGCTGACCGATCTGAACGGGGATGGCGTTGTGGGCGCCAAGGACGCGGTGCTGGCGGGATACTCGCTTCTCTCCGGAGAGAAGGCCTTCCGTATCGTCGGGTTCTACGATGGGGAGCTGT
This sequence comes from Candidatus Polarisedimenticolia bacterium, assembly GCA_035764505.1. NCBI lineage: Bacteria > Pseudomonadati > Acidobacteriota > Candidatus Polarisedimenticolia > Candidatus Polarisedimenticolia bacterium. Next base: position 8,216 of record DASTZC010000143.1, on the reverse strand, counting down.
TCGACCTCTTCCTGCCCTACGATTTCGACGGGAACGGCAAGACTCTCGGGGCCGTCGCATCGCCGAAGGGTCCGGGCGGCATCACGATCGTTCCCCGCTGACCGTCACGCCCGCAAGACGGCGGGCCTCGGTCAGATCGAGGAATTCGACGTCGGCGCGCGACCAGCGCTTCAGGACCTCCTGGGCGCCCGATTTCGCCTCGGACATCTGTCCCATCTTCTCCTGGATCTCGGCGAGCAGGAGCGCCGCGCGTACTCGATCCAGCTCGAGGTCCACTCGCGGCTTGGCCGGATCCTCGGGTGCTGCGGCCTGGCGCGCCGCGGCCATGGCCTCTTGGAGCTTTCCGGCTTCCTGGTAGGCACGGGCCAGGGCCAGACGGTAGATCGAATACTCGTAGCCGGAGAGCGCCACCGCCCGGGAGAGCTCTTCAGTGGCGCGCTCCGTCTGACCTTCCTGAAGCCAGGCAAGACCGGAGAGGAAGGCCGCCGCCTTCTCCTCGGCTCGGTCGGGATTGTCCGGAGGCAGGGCGCCCTTCAGGATCTGCGCGGCGGTTTCCCGCGCTGCCGCCGGTTTCCTTTCCCGGAGATCCAGAAGGCCCCGGGCGAACAGGTAGCGCGTGGGAACCGCGGGCGAGCGCTTCACACCCTCGTCGATCAGGGCGCGCGCCTCCCGGAGTCTCCCCAGCTCCATCATGCAGGTCCCGCGGATGGAAAGCGCCATGGCCTCGCGAACCTGCTCCTGGCGAAGCGGGCTCTCCAGGCCGGCGAGCACGCGGGCCGCGTCACGAAAGCGCCCCTGGGCGCGATACAGGGAAGCCAGCTGGAAGCCCGCATCGAGCCGGTTTCGAGGAAGCACGGCCGTATCCCGGATCAGCTTCGCAAGTCGTGCTTCCGCCCCGCTCCATTGATCCCGGAGGATCTCCACCTCCGAGAGGCTCACGGAGGAATAGTGGAACGTCGGGTCGAGATCCAGCGCCTTGTGGTATTCCGCCGCCGCCAGATCGAACTCTGACTGTGAGCGATAGGCGTCGCCCAGCAGGTGATGGCCGTTGGCGCTTCCGGGCTCCAGCTCCACGTATCGTCGCAGCGCGAGAACTGCCTGGTTGAAGTCCCCCTCCGCCAGGTACGCGCTTCCCAGCATGCTCCACGTTACCCGGTGCTCCGGTTCCATCTGCGCGATGATCTTCAGCTGGTCGATGGCCTCCTGGTTCCGGCCCAGGTCGGTGAGAATCGTCGCCAGCAGGTCGCGCGCTTCGACCTCGTGGGGATACAGCTTGATGAGCTCCTGGTACGCTTTCACCGCTTCTTCGTAACGCGTCGAAAAGTAGGCCTCGGTCGCGCGGATGTAGCGCGACTCGCGATCGGAAACTCGTCCCGCCTCCGCTGCCGCCCTCCGGATTTCCGACAACGCTTCATCCATTTTGCCCATGTCACCCAGCACTTGAGCAAGCCGGTACCGGGCCATGGTGAAATCCTCGGCGTCGCGTAAGGCCTCCCGGAACCGCACTTCCGCTTCTTCATAGTGATAGTAGGTCCAGGCCTGAAGTCCCTTCAGATATGCCTCGTAGGCGGCAGGGTTCTTGGCTAGAAAATCCGCCGCGAACACGTCCACCCCTTCGGCCGGAGGAAGGCCCAGTCCTTTTCGGGTGGCGGATGCAATGGTGTCCGCCGCGACGATGAGGGAATCAGCCGAGAGACCATCCACCCGCCGGGCCGCCGCCTCGCGGCCTTTTCTCGTGTCCGTGAGTCGGGCGGCGACGGTCAGTCCTCCTGGAGTGGTGACGATCTCGCCCGTGAGGAGGTAGCCGATTCCCCCTGAGGCGGCCGCCTGAGCCAGATCTTTGGGATTTGCCGACTTGCTCTGAAGGCTCTTCACCGTGTCCGCCGAGATCACCTGCGCATGGCGGGACTGCGCGAGATTGTCCATGATCAGGCGGGCCAGTCCCTCGCCGTACCAGTCGAGAGGACTCTGTCCCGTGCGGTTCTCGAAGGGGATGACGGCAACGACGGCGACGGGCGATTCTCCAGCGGCTGTCCCTGCCGGCAGCTGACCTCCCGGCCGGGCCGAGCGCGCGTAGCGCCATCCCATCCATCCGGCGAGGAAGAGGAGCACGACCGCCACGGCGGGGGCAAGCAGACGCTTTCGGCGCATCCTCAGGCCGTGAACGAGGCTGCCTCGCGGCACGGCGTGCTCGAGGTCGGCGAGAATGGCCTGAACCGTCGGGTAGCGCAGCGAGCGGTCGATGGCCATGCAACGCTCGAGGATCTGTTGCAGGTATTTCGGGGTTTTCGGATTCAGACGAGAAGCTGGAATCGGATCCTTCTGAAGCCTCTGGAGAGCCACCTCCCACGATGTCTGTCCGTGGAACGGCATGGTGCCGGTGAGCATTTGATAGAGAATCAGGCCCAGGGCATAAATGTCGGAGCGCTCGTCCGCCGGCTGGCCTTTGATCTGCTCGGGTGAGATGTAATCGGGCGTGCCCATCAAGGCGCCCGTCTCGGTCAAGCCCTCCGACTGCAGCGACTTGGCCAGACCGAAGTCGGAGACGTGCACATGATCCACTTCGTCGATGAGGATGTTCTGGGGCTTCAGATCCCGGTGAAGGACCTGCTGATCGTGGGCCGCGGCCAGACCCTCACAGATTTCCCGGAAGATGCGGACGACCCGATCGATGGACAGCCGGCCTTCCTCCCTGAGGAGAGCTGCCAGGTTGCGCCCGCGCACGTACTCCATGGTCAGGAAGAACACCCCGTCGCTCTCGCTCAGGTCATGGACCCGAAGAACGTTACGGTGCGTTACCTTGCTGGAAAGGTGCACCTCGCGCTTGAAGCGCCCGAGGATGGTCTGGTTCTCCGAGAGATCGGGGCGGATGAGCTTCACGGCCACCTCACGCTCCAGCTCCACATCGCGCGCCAGGTACACCTGGCCCATCCCCCCGGCGCCGAGGAGCCGGAGGATGCGGTAGCGCCGCCCCAGCTCCGTCCCCTCTGCGAGACGGGCCAAGGGCCGCGGACCTGGATTTGCCGCAAGCGTTGGGGGGAGCGACTCGCGACCAATTTCAGCCGCGCTGTCGGAGGTGGTCAACGAACGGCCGCAACCCGCACACGTTACGGTTTCAGCTGGATTGGCACGGCCGCAATCAGGACAGGTCATCCGGCCTCGGATTTCGGCGGGTGGGACGATGTGGACCACCTTTCGAACCCTATCCTAGGGGAAAAAGGTGTCTAGCTGAAATAGGGGGCGGAACACAAGGCACTGAAGTTTTTACCTGGAACCCGAGGGAATGAACAAGCTGTTCTCCGAGACATCCTTCTTAGGCATTGCGGACCCGCACGAGCCTCCGTTTCCGGCCAGAAGCCCCTACGTCGTGGGCTGGGGGTGCTGTTCGGCGCGATGCCCGCCGGCGCGATGCCCCCTCACGGCGCTTGCCGGACTCCCCGCAGGTGTCTGTCAAGGAACTCCACGGTCGCGCGGGAGGCCGCGATCCGGTTCGCGAGCTTGGACCAGCCGTGGCCTTCATCGGGGAACAGGATGTACTCCGCCACGCCGCCCTTGTCCCGGACGGCCTTCACGATCTGCTCCGCCTCGACGGCCGGGACGCGCGGATCGTTCGCTCCCTGGAGCACGAGGAGCGGCGCCTTGATCCTATCCACCTTGTGGATCGGCGAGATCGAATCGAGGAACTCGCCGTCCGCGACGGGATCGCCGTACTCCGTGGCGCGCAGGCCGGCGCGATACGAGGCGGTCTTGCCGAAGAACGTCCTGAAGTTTGCGATGCCGTATGAGTCGACCGCCGCCGCCCACAGATCCGGGTAGAGCGTGACGGCCGCGAGCGTCATGTACCCGCCGTAGGAGCCCCCGGCCACCGCGATCTTCCGGGCATCGACATAGCCGGATGCCTTCAACCAGTCGACGCCGGCGACCAGGTCCTTCACGGAGTCCTCGCGCTTCCTCACGTCGTCGAGGTGAGTGAATGTCTTGCCGTACCCCGTGGAGCCCCGGACATTGGGCGCCCAGACCGCGTACCCGCGGTTCACGTAGTACTGCGTCACGGGGCTGAATCCCGCGACGGTCTGTCCCTCGGGTCCCCCGTGCGGCGTGACGATGCAGGGAAGTCCGTCCCCCTTCCCGGCGCCCTTCGGGAGATAGAGAAACGACGGGATCTCCTTTCCGTCGAACGTCCTGTACCTCACGAGCTGCGGCTCGACGAACGCCGCCGCCGCGATTCCCGCCGTGGAGGAGCGTGTCACCCGCGCGAGCCTTCCGGAGGCGAGGTCGGCGATCCAGACGTCCGCCGTGCGCGACGGGCCGCTGAGGCTCATGGCCAGGAGCTTCCCGTTCCCAGAGAAGGTGAGGCCGTCGATCTGCCCCCGGAGAATCGAAAGGGCGGGGCGTTCCTTCAGGGTCGCCGCGTCGAGGATCGACAGCTCGTCGTAGCCGTCGGCGTTGACGGCGATCGCGAGCGTGCGGCCGTCACGGGAGAGGGCGCCGGAGGTCACGTCCCACTTCGGCTCCCGGATCCACTTGATCTTTCTTGCGCCGATATCGAGGCGCCCGAGCGCGAGGAACTCGCGGTTCTCGTCGCTGAGGACCCACAGCCCCGAATCATCGGCCGTCCATCCCAGAACGCGGTACTGGACCCGCCCCTCGTGCGGGGTCAGGTGGACGGGCCCGGCGGCAGCGCCGGCCGTCGAGAGGTCGAGCACGAACAGATCGTTGTCGAGGCTGGCGTTGTCACGTGAGACGAGAAGACGTGTCCCATCGTTGGAAAAGTCCCTGGCCGAGAACAGCGCGTCCTTCTCGAGGACCCGGCGCGCCTGTCGCGTCTCGACGTTCATCACGTACGCGTCGAACCACTTCGGATCGCGTTCGTTGCTGGAGTAGGAGATCCATGCGCCGTCCTTCGACCACGAGCCGAAGTTGTAACGGACGGCGGGGTTCGAGGTGAGGGCCACCTGACGGGAGCCATCCGGGGAGACGACCTGGATCTGGAAGTTCTCGTCGCCGCCCGTGTCCTTCGAGTACGCGATCCGGTCGCCTCGCGGCGACCACGCGATGCTGGTCACGCGGTCACCGAAGAACGTGATCTGATCCGGCCAGCCTCCCTGTGCCGGGACCGTCCATATCTGATTCGACCCGGTCACGTTGGTCAGGAAGGCGACGCTCTTCGCGTCGGGGGAGAGCTGCGGCGAGATGGCGGACCGGATGTTGAGGTAACGCTCGATGTCATACGTCCCGGGTGGGTCTGCGGCCGAGGCGGTCGCGACACCGAGGAAGACGAGCGCGAGTCCAGGGACGAGTTTCATGGCGAACTCCTTTGCCGAGGCCGGGCACACAAGGCCTCGGATCTACCGGCGTCTTGAAATCTCGACGACATGCTGGCTCAGCCACGCCTTCGATTTGTGTCAACAGTTGCGAAACACGGGGCCGTGCGTCATGTGCTGGTAAGGCCCGTATTTCTGAGTACCGGGTGGGCACAATGCTGATAGAAGTCAATCTCGAAGACCTGGCAAGGCCGGGACCGTCTTCTGTCGAGATCAAGTGATAGCTGCAGCTGGCGGCGGATGAGCAGGTTTCCTCGGAGCATGATGCCGGCGATGATGACCGTCGTGAGAACGTACGTCAAGGTCAGGGCGGCATTGACAACACCTATATTACTGTTGAGCAGTCCCTCATCGCGTTTCCTCAATTGACTGCTTCCTTCTTTACCTTACGAGCTCGCGGACGATTGCGCCGACCAGCTCCTCGAGCGTGGCGTGTGAGGGAACGATGTCGGGGTGAATGCCCCCATCGTGCGTGGCTTGTGCAGTGACTTCACCCAGGCAGGCCACTCGGGTTCCCTGCAATAGCCCCGGGAGGTCCGCGCCGTCCGCCAAATCTACGAAATGCCGCACGGCCGAGGCCGACGTGAAGGTGACGACCTCCAGGGAGCGCGATCGGAGGGCGGAAAGCAGCGCGTCACGGCTGTCCTCCGCTTTCACCGTCCGATAGACCGGCACCAGGCAGACCTTGGCGCCGCGCCTCCGCAGCTCCTCGACCAGCAGCTCTCTGGCTTCCAGGGCCCGCGGGAAGAGGATCTTCTGACCGGCTACTTCGCTCTCGGGCAGCAGATCCAGCAGCCCCTCGGCCCGATAGGTGGCGGCGTGCTGCACGTTGTGGCAGCCGGCGCGCTCGAGCGCCGCGGTGGTCTTCGGTCCGACCGCCGAGACGATGATGCGATCCGGCAGTCCTTCCGAATGGTGGAATTCATGAAGGCGCGCGAAGAAGCGATCGACCGCCGTGGCGCTGGTGAACAGTGCGCGATCGAAGCTCTCGAGCCGCGCGGCCGCCTCCATCAACGGCTCCCATGACGGAGGATCCTCGAAGCGCACCAGCGGAATGTGGATGACTTCCGCCCCTTGGGCTGAAAGGAGCCCGGTAAGCCGATCCTCCCCTTCCTCGGCCCGGGTGACCAGCACCTTCTTTCCGGCCAGGGGTCCGGTGGAAGGGTTCATGAAGCATGGCCGAGGATCCGCGCGCCTCCGGTCGACAGGACCTGCCGGCCCAGCTCCTCTCCCAGACGGACCGCCTCATTCCAGCTTCCTTCGATCTTTCCCCGCACCAACCTGGCACCCGAGGGATCCGCCACGACCCCATGGAGAGTCAGTTTCTCCGCCTCGACCGTCCCGAGTGCCCCCACCGGCATCTGGCAGCCTCCCCCCAGAACGCGCAGAAAGCTGCGCTCCGCTTCGACCGCCGCCGCGCTGGGAGGATGGTCGAGGGCATGCTTCAGGAACGCCCCGAGGTCGCGGTCCGAACGGCGAACCTCCAGGCCCAGAGCTCCCTGACCCGGAGCCGGGAGCATCTGTTCCGGAGAAAAGGTCCAGAAGGAGGGAGGCGAGATCCCGCAGCGATGCAACCCGGCCCCCGCCAGGATCACCGCATCGAATTCTCCGCGCGCCAGCTTTTCCAGGCGGGTGTCGACGTTGCCGCGGATTGGGAGGACCCGCAGATCGGGCCTCAGCGCCAGGAGCTGGCCGGTGCGCCGCGGGCTTCCGGTTCCCACCCGCGAGCCGGCGGGGAGATCGTCGAGGCTGCTTGCCTGCCGGAGAACCAGGATGTCGGCTGCGTCTTCACGCCCCGGAATCGCCGCGAGGATCAGATCGTCCGGCTGCTGCAGGGGGAGGTCCTTGAGGGAGTGAACGCCCAGATCGATCTCGCCGCTCAGCAGCGACTCTTCGATCTGCCGGACGAATATTCCCATCTCCTCACCGGAGGTGAGGGGCCTGTCGGGATCCTGGTCCCCGGAGGTCTTGATGATGCGCAGCTCTATCTGCAGCCCGGGGGCACGGCTCGAGAGCTCGCGCTCGACCCACCGCGCCTGCGCCAGCGCCAGCCGGCTCCCCCGCGTCCCGAGGACGAGGCGTCCCGGAGGAGGAGCGGCCTCAATCTCCGCGCGAAGGGTCATCGTCGTCCCCGGCGTCTTCGGGGGCTTCCTGGGGATCCCCCCATTCGGCCCCGGCATCGAGGCCCAGCGTCTCCCGGAAGAGACGCACGCGGGCGGCGGAGTGCGGATCCAGCGCGGCGCGCTTCACGGCGCGTATGGCGGGATGGAGGATCTTGCTCACCAACCCGGTCGTGATCTCCTCCACGGCGCGGCGCTGCTCCGCGGTGAGCGTGGAAAGGGCGCCGCGGTGGCGCTCGATCTCGGCGGCACGCACCGTCTCCAGCTTCTCCCGCGCCGCGACGATCACCGGCGAAAGGTCGCGCTGCATGCTCCATTGCTCGAAGCTCTCCAGCTCGCGCCGCACGATCTCCTCCGCGCGGCGCGCTTCCGATTCGCGCCCCTCCCGTCCGGCCTCGACGACCCGGACCAGATCGTCGAGGTCGTACAGATAGACGTGCTCGATCGTGTTGACCTTGGGGTCGATGTCGCGCGGCACCGCGATGTCGATCAGGAAGATGGGCCGTCCCTTGCGCGCCCGCATCAGCCGGGCTACCTCGGGAGCCCGCAGAATCGGCTCCTGGGCGGCGGTCGACGAGATGACGATGTCGACCTCCTCGAGCACCTGCTCCAGCCGTTCGAAGGGCTCCGCGGCGCCGCCCAGCCTCTGGGCCAGCTCCAGGGCGCGCGGCGCGCTGCGGTTAACGATGATGAGCGAACCGGCACCGCGCTCCTTCAGGGTGCGGGCCGCGATCTCCCCCATCTTGCCCGCGCCGAGAACCAGGACGCGCCG
>DASTZC010000142.1 GCA_035764505.1 Candidatus Polarisedimenticolia bacterium | reverse complement strand
TAGACCGGATTCTCAGCCTCGACGAAGATACGAACTTCAGGACCTTCCTCGTCCGTGGCCGGAAGGATCTTGATCTTCGCTTCCAGGATACTCCCGTCGGCGCCGGTGGCGCGCACCGGCCCATAGCGGAGCACCGTCTTGCCGCCGCCGTCGGCGAAGTCGACGAAGTAGCTGGGAGGGATACGCTTCGGCACGAGATCTCCGCCGACCGCGAGATCCAGGGTGATTCTCGTCTCCGACCCCGGATCCCGGTGGTCGGGAGGCGCAGCGAGCGTGAAGCCATGCTCGAGGGCGGATTCGCCGTTCACGAACGTCTGCCGTACCCCTTCGAAGGCATAGTCGACGTGGTTCTCAGAAGCCGAAAGGCGGGCGGTTCCGGGCGAAGTGGCCTCGGCATCATGGCCGAAGGCGCCCAGAGCCAGATCGAGCGACCAGGCGCCGGCCGAAGGGCTCAGCGGAGTGATGCGAGCGCCCGAAGGACTGAAGGAAAAATGCAGGTTGTTCCTGGGATTGTCAGCCTGGTACGTTGGCGGGTTGTCCTGGCGGGCTTGTGTTTCGGGCGTGACGTCCAGAACCGAGGACGCCTTGACGGGCCCGGGATCGCTTTTAGGGGCCGAGCCTGCGGCGAGGCTCCCAGCGACTCCCAGACCGATGGTTACCCAAAGAAGAAGGCCTCCCCTGCGAACGCGATAGCCCATTGCCAGCTCCCCCTCTCTGAGATCTGGTGAGTCGCAAGAAAGATTGTCGATCTGCAAATCACGAGCGAGCAGAACCCCTTTGCCTAGTACGCTGAATCACCCTTGGTGTCAAGGCGGATTTGCAGCGAATCAAGGTCGGCCGGGGGCGGGGAGGGCCATCCCACTGAAAAGCGCTGCCCTCGAGCAGGATGGCCGCGCTTTCGGGGGCGGCAGCGACGGCTTAGTACTTTGCCAGCTCCTCGAGAGCCCTGTGGATGTGGGATACCTGCGGCAGGATCTCGTCCTCCAGCAGCGGCTGGTAGGCACAGAAAGTGTCGGTGGCGCCGACGCGGCGCACCGGACCGTCGAGGTACTCGAACAGTTGGTCGGCGATCAGCGCGGCGATCTCGGCGCCGAAGCCGAAGCTCAGGCAATCCTCGTGCACCACCAGCACCTTTCCCGTCTTCCTGACGGAAGTCTCGATAGCGTCCCAGTCGAACGGCGCGAGGCTGCGCAGATCGAGGACCTCGACCGAGACTCCCTGATCTTCCTGGAGCTTGCGCGCGGCGCGCAGCGAGCGCTCCACCGTGGCGCCGTAGGTCACCAGCGTCATGTCGCTCCCTTCCATGACGAGGCGCGCCTTGCCGAAGGGGACCATGTAATCGGGGCCCGGATAGATCCCCTTGTTGTAGGTCTGCCGGTAGAGGTGCTTGTGCTCGAGGAACAGCACCGGGTCCTCGCAGCGGATGGCGGTGCGCAGCAACCCGTTGGCGTCCAGGGCCGTCGCCGGCATCACCACGCGCAGCCCGGGAGTGTGGGTGAAGAAGACCTCGCCTGACTGGCTGTGGTACGGCGCGCCGCCCCCCAGGTAGCCGCCCGAAGCGACGCGGATGACGACCGGGCAGGAGAAGCCGTTGTTGGAGCGCCAGCGCAGGTTCGACAGCTCGTCGCGAATCTGCATGAACGCCGGCCAGATGTAATCGAGAAACTGAATTTCCACCACCGGCTTGAGGCCGCGCGTGGCCATGCCGATGGCGCGTCCCACGATGTTCGCCTCGGCCAGCGGCGAGTTGAAGACCCGGTCGCGGCCGTAGAGGCGCTGCAGATTGTGGGTGACCTTGAAGACGCCGCCCTTGCCCTTCACCTCGGGCAGGTACTGGTCGCGACTCGCGTCCGCCACGTCCTCGCCGAAGATGACGATGCGCGGATCGTGCGCCATCTCGTCCTTGAGGCAGGCATTCAGGAGATCCACCATCGTCTTCGGGTCCCCCTCGGTCTTCGGTTCCGTCGCGAAATCATCCGAGGTCGGATCGACGTCGGGGGAGTAGACGAAATCGTAGATGGTGTCGGTGCCGGGGCGCGCCTCGGCGGCGGCCTGGTCGGTCTGCTCGTTGATCTCGGTGTCGACGCTCTCGCGCATCCGGGTCAGGAAGGCCTCGTCCGCCAGCCCTTCCTCCAGGAGGAGCTTCTCGAACCGGACGATCGGATCGCGCTTCGCCTCTTCCTGGCGCTCCTTCTCCGGCTTGTAGTTCTTCTCGTCATCGGACAGCGAGTGCGAGTAGGGGCGCACGACGTGCGCCTGGATCAGCGCC
>DASTZC010000141.1 GCA_035764505.1 Candidatus Polarisedimenticolia bacterium | reverse complement strand
CACGAAGCTGCCGACCGGCCGGTTCGGGTTCTTGAGGCCGGCGCGCGAGCGGCGGATGGCCCGCGACAGGGCCGAGATCGCCTCGTTCTGCCCGACGATCCGGTGGTGCAGGGTCTCCTCCATCTTCACGAGCTTCTCCATCTCCTCCTTGCGCACCGAGGCGAGCGGGATCCCCGTCCACTTCGAGATGACCTCCTCGATGTCGTCGCGGGTCACTTCCAGCTCGGCGTCGGTGGCCGCCTGATCCCGCCGGCGGCACTCCTCGTACTTGCGGCGCAGGGCCAGCTCCTCGTCGTGGTGCTTCACGGCGTTCTCGAAGTCCTTGCGGAACAGGTAGGCCTTCATGTGGGAGACGGCCCGCTCGATCTCCTGCTCCATCTCGCGCAGCTGCTTGTAGGAGGCGCTGCGGTACAGCTTCACCCGGGCCCCCGCCTCGTCGATGACGTCGATCGCCTTGTCGGGAAGGAAGCGGTCGCTGATGTAGCGGCTCGACTGGTAGACCGCCTGAACCAGCGCCTCGTCGGAGTAGCGCACATGGTGGAACTTTTCGTAGCGATCCTTCACCCCGAAGAGGATGCGCACCGTCTCCTCCTCGCTCGGAGGGGAGATCTTGATCGACTGGAAGCGCCGCACCAGCGAGCGGTCGCGCTCGATGTGGCGGTGGTATTCCTTCGGCGTCGTAGCGCCGATGCATTGCACCTCGCCGCGCGACAGGGCCGGCTTGATGATGCTGGCGGCGTCCAGGGAGCCTTCAGCCGATCCGGCGCCGATCAGGCAGTGAATCTCGTCGATGAAGATGATGATGTTCTCGTTGCCCATCAGCTCCGAGAGGATCCCCTTCAGGCGTTCCTCGAACTGCCCGCGGTACTTCGTCCCGGCGACGATCAGCGAGAGATCCAGCGCCAGGATGCGCTTGTTGGCCAGTGACGAGGGGACCTCGCCCTGTGCAATGCGGCTGGCAAGGCCCTCCACGATCGCCGTCTTGCCCACGCCCGGATCCCCAAGCAGGACGATGTTGTTCTTGCGGCGGCGCGACAGGATCTGGATCATCCGCTGGATCTCGGCATCGCGGCCGATGAGGGGATCGAACAGCTGGCGGAACGCCATCTCGCTGAGATCGCGCGAGAACTCGTTCAGGAACGGAGTCTCCTTGATCTTCTTCGGAAGGGACCGCTCCTTCCAGACCGCCACGGTGTCCTCGCGTACCGCGTACAGCCGCATGCCCTTCTCGTGCAGCGCCCGCCCCGCGGCGGAGTCGTCCACGCGCAGCAGCCCGAGCAGCAGGTGCTCGTTGCCCACGTAGGGGTGCAGCAGCCGCTCGGCTTCCTCCTCGGCGTGGGTCAGGATGCGCTTCGATTCTTCGCTGAAGGGAATCTCGAGGGTCGTGGAGACCTTCTCACCGGAGGGGCCGCGAGCCTCCAGCTCCGCCTGGAGGAGCTCGACGTTGACGTTGGAGCGCCGGAAGATCTCCCGGGTCACCTCGTCGCCTTCCTTGAGGAGACCCAGGAGCAGGTGCTCCGAGGCGATGACTTTGCTCCCCATCTGGCTCGCTTCGTAGCGCGCCAGGAAGAGTATCTTCTTCGCACGTTCCGTGTATTTTTCGAACATCCCCGCCCTGGAGCTACCCGGCCTGCGCGGCTCGAGACGCCATCGCGGTTTTCATTATAGCTTCCCGGCCGGGGAACCCCAACCGAATTTGTACCGGCTGCCCGACAGGTCGCGCAGCGCCCCTTCCTCGAGGACGCAGACGCGATGGCAGCGCTGCGCCAGCCGCTCGCTGTGGGTCACCAGGACGGTGGCGGCGGCGCGGCGGGAGGCCGCCTCCTGGATCAGGGAGAAGACAATCTCGCTCGATTGGAAATCCAGATTGCCGGTTGGCTCGTCGGCGAGGAGCATCGCGGGTCCGGTCACCAGCGCGCGCGCCAGCGCCACGCGTTGCTGCTCGCCTCCGGAAAGCTCCGAGGGACGGTGCCCGAGGCGCTCCTTCAGTCCGAGCTCTTCCAGGAGCCGACGGGCCGCCAGGCGTGCCTCCTCGCGGCCGGCGCGGCGGATCAGGCACGGCATCATGACATTCTCCTCCGCCGTGAACTCGGGAAGCAGGTGATGGAACTGGAAGACGTAACCCACTTCACGGTTCCTGAGCAGCGCCCGCTCGTGCTCTCCGAGAGCGGCCATGTCCCGTCCGGCCACCCGGATGGTCCCCGAGTCGGGACGATCCAGTCCGCCCAGCAGGTGCAGCAGCGTGCTCTTGCCCGCTCCCGATTCGCCCACGATGGCCACCATCTCGCCAGCCTCCACCTGCAGCGATACGCCCCGCAGCACCTCGAGACGCCGGCCGCCGGAAGGAAAGCTCTTGGTCAGCTCCCGGACCTGCAGGATCGGCTCACTCATAGCGCAGCGCTTCGACCGGATCGAGGCGGCCCGCCTGCCGCGACGGGTAGAGGGTCGCCAGGAAGGAAGCCAGCAGCGACACGGCGCAGACCACCGCGACGTCCGCGGCACGCACCTTGAACGGGACGTAAGGAATGTAATAGACCTCCACCGGCAGCTTCACGATGTGATAGGCATCGAGCCACCAGCACAGTCCCAGCCCGAGCAGGCAGCCCACCGTGGTGCCGAAAACGCCGATGATCGCCCCTTGCGCCATGAAGATGCGGGTGATGCCGGAAGGCGGCATCCCCAACGCCAGGAGCGCGCCGATGTCGCGCACCTTCTCCATGACCATCAGGATCAGCACCGTAATGATGTTCAGCGCCGCCACCACCACGATCAGACCCACGGCGATGCTCATCAGCAGCTTCTCCAGGTTCAACGCCGTGAAGAAGGTCTTGTTCATGGCCTCCAGATCGTTCACGAAATAATCCTTGCCCAGACGCCTCTGGACCGCTTCTCCCACTTCCTTTAGGCGGGAGAGGTTCTGCAGGCGCGCCTCCACGACGGTCACGGCGCCCTGCAGCCCGGCCAGCGACTGCGCCTCGCCGAGATCCACGTAACCACGCGCCGAGTCGTAGTCGTAGAAGCCGGAATCGATCAGCGCGATCACCTGGAAAGGGCGGCTCTTGGGGACCGGGAGAAAGGGGGTCATCTGGAGCTGCGGCAGGATGACGCGCACCCGATCGCCGGGAGCGACGCCCAGCGTCGCCGCCAGGTCCTTCCCGAGCGCCACGCCGGGAAGCCCGGTGCCGCGCGCGGCAAGCCGCGAGAGATCTCCCGAGGCGACCTTCTCCGCCAGATCGGTGACATGCTTCTCGTCCTCGATGCGGATTCCCTTCAGCACGACGCCCGTCCCGCCCGGGTTGAGGTCGCTGACCATCAGCCCCTTGAGCAGGACCACGGGGGAGGATGCGGCAATCCCGGGAACCGTCCGCAGGATCCGGACCACCTCCTCGGGACGCTCGATCGGCCTGCCGGCCCAGCCTCCGAAAATCGTGAGGTGGGCGTTGGCGCCTAGAATCTTTGAGCGGATGTCCTGCTGGAAGCCGGTCATCAGCGCGAGTGCGATGATCAGCGCCGCCACGCCGACGATGACCCCGAGGATCGAGATGAGGGAGATGACCGAGACGAAGGTCTGCTTGCGCTTGGCGGTGAGGTAGCGCAGGGCGATGAAGAGCTCGTAGGAGCTCACCGGCCCTCCCTCGCTCCGCCGCTCACGGCGAGGAGTTCTCCGGCTTCTTGCGGCTCTCCCGCTTCTTGCCGGTCCAGGCGCCTGTGGAAGCGGTGCCGTCGCCGATCAGGCGGCTCAGCCAGGTGCCCTTGATCGACTTCTGATCCGCCGCAACCAGGCCCTCGAGATCCGAGACGGCCCCCAGCTTGCTGTCGATCCGGTGCAGCACCACCTTGTTGTTGATCAGCGTCCCCTGCAAGCTGCCGCGAAAGCCGCCATCCTGCTGGTACTCCCCCTCGATGATCGCTCCCGACTGGCGCAGCGAGAAGATCGCCCGGTCGTTGGAAGGGGCATAGACCACGTCCCACGAGCCGCTCAGCCCCTCGGGCTCCTCCGGGGACCGCCGCTGCAGGGTCGCCAGCCGGTCCTGGATGAAGCGCATGCGCTCCCGCGAGTCGGCGATCTGCTCCCGCAGCCGCCGCAGGAGATCGTTGGTCGTGGCCTCCAGACGCTCGGCCGAGTCGATCTGCAGCGCCAGCGAGTCCTCGTCGTCCTCCTCCGCGGCGGCGGAGCCCCGGCGCACGACGGTGCCGAGCTTCTGGTAAAGCAGCGTGAGCCGATCACGGATTTCCTCGCGGCGCGTCTCGGTCGCGCCGTATTCCGCGAGGCTCCGGTCCAGGCGCGCCTTCTCCAGATCGAGGTGCACCTTGAGGGTGTAGGCCGCCGCCGACGTGTCCCGGGGGGTCTCCGGATCGGCCGGCTCTTCCCGCTCCGCCGCGGCCAGGCCTCCTGCGAGCGCCAGAAAGACCAGCGCCCGGGCGGCCATGCGTCGCATGCGGCCTTTCACGAGGCATCCCGCGCCGACAGCGCGCCCTGCTCATAGAGCGCTTCCGCCACCCGGACCGCGTTCAGTGCCGTGCCGCTCACCAGGTTGTCGCTCACGCCCCACACCCAGAAGGCGCCCGGCAGCGAAGGGTCGGGGCGGATCTCGCCAATCACGATCCCCTCCTGGCCCGCCATCTCAGCCGGAGAAGCGGAACCCGAGTCCAGGCGGCGAAGCCCCTCCTGACCGGTCAGCGCCCGGTGGAGCGCCTCGCTCGACACGCTCTCGGCAAAGCTCACCCGGCAAAGAAACGAGTGGCCGTGGAAGACCGGGACCGACAGCGTGGCGACGGCGTGCGGGAACCGGGCCCCCCCGAGGATGAATCCCACCTCCTGGGCCAGCAGCTCGTCGGGGAACGCGGGGGACTCCGACTGTCGGGACCGAAGCAGATTGAACGCCTGGATGCCGCCGAAGCGCTCCTTGGGGAATTCGGTGAAGTTGAGCACACCGACCGTCTGGCGGTACAGCTCATCGATTCCTTCCTCCCCTTTCTCGGAGGCGGGCTGAAAGATGACGCTGGCCACCTCGCGCAACGCCGAGAGCCTGGCCAGCGGTGCCAGGAGGGTGGAAAGGATCAGAGAGGCCGGATGAGGGGAGGCAACCAGCCCTTCATGCCGCTTGACTGCCAAAGGATTCACCCCGGCGTTGACGACGGGAATCCCCTTCCGGCGGTTGGTGGTCAGAGTCAGGTCGATGGCGACGAACCCGCCGCGCCGCGGCCAATCAAGGTATTCCCCCGCCGAGCCGTCGGGCCCGCAGAAGAACGCCAGATGGATCGATTCCATGGCGGCGAAATCGGGCCGGGTCGCCAGCATCGCCTCGCCGTCGAACTCGGTCACGTTTCCCCCTTCTTCCATCGCCCCCGTGTCGAAGACCGTCACCCGGCCCATCGGAAACCGGCGGCGCGCCAGCTGCCCTTTCACTCCCTTGCCGACGAGCGTGGAGGAGTCGAACAGGGCGAGATTCAGCGTCCGGGTGGGCTTCGATTCGGCGCTAGGGCGAGCCATGGCCGTGCGTCGCCTGCACCGGGGTGGTGCCTTCTCTCCCATCTCCCTTGGCCGAGAACAAGCCGCGGGGGACGACACCCGAGAGGATATAGAGGAAAGCCATGCCCAGGAGCACCTGCTCGGGCCAGGCGAAGATGGCGAGAAGAATCAGGATCGGCAGGAGAAGGACCGGGTACGGCCTTCGCGCCTTCAGGTCCAGCTCCTTGAGGGAGCGATAGCGCATCTTCGAAACCATGAGGATGGCAAGGGTGACCATCAGCAGCCAGACCAGGATGCCCATGACCGGGTCTTGTACCGGGCGGGGATAGTAATAGACCAGCGCCGCCAGCGCGCCCGCTGCCGCGGGAATCGGCAGTCCGACGAAGTGGCGGCGGTCCGTGCTGCTCGTCTGGATGTTGAACCGAGCCAGCCGCAGGGCGCCGCACAGCACGAAACCGAAAGCGGCCACCATGCCGGGCCGGCCCAGATCGGACAGACCCCAGCAGTAAGCCAGCACTGCCGGAGCGACGCCGAAGGAGATCAGATCGGAGAGCGAGTCGAGCTCCCGACCGAAATCGCTGGCGGTCCCGGTGAGCCGCGCCACCAGACCGTCCAGGCCGTCGAGAACCAGGGCGAGCGCAATCAACAGCGCCGCCAGGGAATACTCCCCCCCGATCGACTTCAGGAGCGAGATCAGGCCGAAGAAGAGGTTGACGGAGGTGAGGACGCTCGGGAGCGTGGCCCCGCGACGAAATCGGATTTTACCGGGTGCTCGCTTCCTCAAGCCGTCTCTCCTGGACCGCGGCCGCCGCCGGGTTCCTTGCAAGAATGCTGCTGCCACCCTGGACTCTATCCCCCACGGCCACCGCCGCCGGGATTCCTGCGGGGAGGACAACCTCCAGGCGCGAGCCGAACTGGATCAGGCCGATACGCTCCCCGGCCTCCACCCGGTCTCCCACCCGCTTCCAACATACTATCCGACGGGCTATCACGCCGGCGATTTGCGCCAGGCGGATTTCCCCGTGCTCCGTCTCCAAGGTCATCTCGTTGCGCTCGTTCTCGATTCCGGCCTTTCCATGGTTGGCGGGAAGGAACCGTCCGGAGCGGTAGTCCAGCTTGCGGACCGTCCCGGCCGCGGGGGCGCGATTGATATGAACGTCGAAAAGGGAGAGGAAGATCGCGATGTGGGTCCGGCCGGTCTCGTCGCGGTGCACCTCGACCACCCGGCCGTCTCCGGGGGAGACGACGGCGTCCGGATCGCGCGGGACTTCACGCCGGGGATCCCGAAAGAAATAGGCGACGAATGCGGATAGGGCGAAGGCACCGCCCGAAAGGAAGGGAAATCCAAGAGCCGCCGCGGCCAGCGCCACAGTCAGACCGACCACCAAGTAGGGCATCGACTCCTTGGCGATCCGCACGGGAAGCCTCGAGGGTTGGGGGGTCGCCCCCTTTAGAGCGCCTGCGGTGGAATCTCCCTCAGCGGGACGATGCCGTGAGGTTTCCGTCCCTGTAATGACGCATCAGAATCTCCATCTTGTCCTTCAGAAGGAGCTTCTTTTTCTTGATGTTCACTTCCTCCAGCTTCTCCTCTTCGTTCAGGAAGCCTTTCCCCTGGAGCTCGTGCAACCGGGCCTCGCAAGCCGCATGCGACTCCATCAGGAGTCGAAACTCCTCGTTCTCCTTGCGAAGCACTTCCTTGAGCTCCCGGGGATCGGTCTCCATGGCGGCACCTCCTTGCTGGCAGGAAATGAAACATACGGGGTGGGGTTGTTCTTCATCGGATTTCTGCGAGCAGTCTAGCATCCCGTGCGGGAACCCGCAAATTGAGCCTCGCGCGCCCTCTTTACAAAGAAGCCCGCATCACCAGCGCGTCTTCGTGAGTGTCGGTGTAGTAGTTCCTGCGCCGTCCGACTTCCTGGAAGCCGAGCTTGGCGTACAGGCGCAGTGCCGCGGTGTTGCTGGGCCGCACCTCGAGCGAGATGCGACGGCATCCGAGACCCCGGCCGACCTCCATCAGGTGCCTGAGGAGCGCTTCGCCGCGTCCCTGCCGGCGCGATCCGGCGCTCACCGCGAGATTGTTGATCCTCACCTCGGCGTCGATGATCCAGGTGCTCGCGTAGGCCTCCACGCCGCCGCTGGAAGAGCGGACGACGCGGTTGCAGGCAAAGGGATTGTTCTCGATCTCGTGCAGGAAGTTGGCGTGGGTCCACGGAATCGGGAAGGTATCGCGCTCGATGGCCACGACCTCCGGAAGGTCCCGGGGGAGCATCGGCTCGATGCGGCACCCCTCTAGCGTCTGCGGGGCAGCTCCGCGTCGGGAGGACGGATGTAGTTCGGTCTCAGATGAGCGAGAGACCACGGCGCTCCTTGCCGGTCGCGCGAGGCGGCCATCTCCGCCAGCGCCGTTCCGAGGAAAAAAGGTCCGGAGTCGAACAGATCGGCCTCGCCTCGCAGGCGACCAATCAGATCCCGGTGGACCCGCGACCCGTCCCCCGTGAAGATCACGGGGCCGGTCGGTACGCTGCCGATGAAGCGCTCCGGCGCCTCGCCGCGCTCGGACAGCACGGACACCGGCTCGTCTCCCTGCCAGCGGACCACCGAAGCATACACTTCACCGCGCCCCGCCTCGACCATCGCCGCCACCGGAAGCCGGGAGGTTCGGAACCTCCAACCCAGCGCCGAGAGGGTCGAGAACCCGCGGGCCGGAATGCTCCGGGCCACGGCGAGCCCCTTGACGGTGGCGATGCCCACCCTCAGCGCGGTGAAAGATCCCGGACCGAGGGCCACTCCGAGCAGATCGACCTTCGAGAAGTCGGCGCCGGCGAAATCCAGGAGGAGATCCAGGCTCTTCAGCAACCTTCCCTGGTGGTGTCCCGCCGAGTCAACATTGAGCTCCGCCACCAATCGATCCTGCTCCACCAGGGCAATGCTCCCGGCGGGCGTGGAAGTATCCACTCCGACGCAGAGCACTCATCCCACCTCGAGGCGCTCCCGCTGGAGGAATCGCGCCACTTCCGCTTCCTGGTGCTCCCATTCCAGCAGGAACGCGATGCCCACGTCGAAGCGTCCGGGCCGTCCCGCGTCTTCCAGCTCCTCGACGCGGACCACCCTTCCCTTCAGCGTGATCCGGTCCGGCCCATCCGCCTCCCGGCACTTGATCACCACTTCCTGGCCGATACCGTAGTCCCGGCCCGTTTCCAGGAGCAATCCGCTGCGGCTCATATTGCGCGCCACCACCGAAGAGGATTCGTCGAACAATCCGTCGGGGGAATCGAGATCCACGCTCAGCCCACGGCTGTGCGGGTCGAAGCGAATGAAGTTGCGACGCTCCTTGTAATAGACGGCGACGGAGTTGAGGCCGCGCGCCTTGGCCTGGTAAAGGGCCTCCTCCGCGCGCGCCAGCAGGCGCTCGCCCACCGTGGAATCCTCCGGGTATTTCGCCACCCCGATGCTGAGGGTCAGGCGGATGGGTTTGCCGTCCACCCCGCGGCGCACGAAATGCCGCTCGATTTCGCGCCGGATGCGCTCCGCCACCAGGTAGGCCCCCATGCGCTCGGTCTCGGGAAGCATCAGAACGAACTCCTCTCCCCCTTGGCGCGCCGCGAGATCGATGTCCCGGATCTTGTTCTTGATGAGAATCGCCACTTCCTTGAGAAGGATGTCCCCGACCCGATCGCCGTAGCGCTCGTTGACTTCGCGGAAGTTGTCCAGGTCCATGGCCAGGAGGCACAGGTCCAGCTCGTAGCGCTTCGACCTGCGCAGCTCGCGCTGCAGACCCGCGCGGAAGGCGCGCGCATTGGGCAATCCGGTGAGCGGATCGAGCGCGCCGGAACGCTCCGATTCCTCGAAGACCGACATCTCGATGATTCGCGGACGCGTCAGCTTGCGGTTCACGTTCAGCAGATAGTCGAAGACGGCGACGCGCAGCCCCACTTCCCGCCCCATCCGGGCGACGAGGTGGATGCGGTGCTGGAGGATTGCGCTCCACAGGGCCTGGGCCTCCTCCTCGTCCATCGTCAGATGCGTCAGGACCATCATCAGGGCGGCATGCACCTGGACTCCGGTCTCGGCGCGAATCTGCGACAGCCGCGAGAGCAGGCGATGCTCGTTGTGGGAGTCCTCGTCGAGCAGCGCCAGCAGAACCCCTTTCACCCTCTCGACTTCATCGGGGGTGATCACGCCTTGCTCCTCATTCCACCCCCTGCAGGCGGAGCGCGCCCGCCCAGCGCTCCAAAGCCTCGCGGTGCTCGCCGGAGCGCGGGAGGAAGCGGACCGCGGTGCGTGTCATGAACTCCCCGGAGGAGGGGGTGCTCTCCCAGACAACCTGGGCCTCGAGCAGGAGCGACTCTCCCGCGGCTCCCTCGAGGCGCAGCTCCAGCGTCTCTCCCGGCTGGGCCGGGGAACCCCCTTCCAGCAGCGCGCCCGCAGCGCTGAATTCGCGTACCCGGACCACTCCACTGCGGTCGCCGCGTGAGAAATCTGCACAGATTCCGCCGGCAGGTCCCATGGGACGGTACCTCACCTGAGAGCGTCTCTCCGGCGTTCTCATGACGACCCGGTTGCCCCCTGATTCCTCCGCCCAGCGCACGGCGGAGCGCGCCTGGTCGAGGAGGCGCAGGGCGCTGTCGCCGTCTTCGGGAAAAGCAGCCAGGCCCGCCGAAAGAGTGACGCTCATACCCGGCGCGAGTCCCGGGAGGAGGAAGCCCTCCGAAACCGCGACCCGTATCCGATCCGCCGCCACGTAGCCTCCCATCCGCCGCGTCAGCGGAAGCAGCAGGGCGAAAATTCCACCCTCGAGGCGGGCCGCGAGATCCATGTCGCGCAGCCGACCGCGGATGAGCATCGCCGTCTCACGCAGGACCGCATCTCCCGTCCGCCGGCCGGATAGGCTGTTCATGCCGGCAAAATCGTCCAGATCGAGGAGCGCGATGACGAATTCCTGCGCATTGCGGTGGGCCCGGCGGGCTTCGGAGCGCAAAGCGGCGAGGTAAGCACGCTCCCCCAGCAGGCCGGTCACGCCATCGGCCTCGGCGCTTCGGGCGGCGCGCTCGAAGCTTCCCTCGTCCACCATCTTGGGGCTGCTGAGGAGACGCTCGCGGTTCACGAAATGATCCAACGCGGCGACCCGGATGCCGGGATCCCTTCCCAGCCGCCAGCTGAGCTCCTCCCGATGCAGTGCAATCGCCTCCCAGTGGCCGCGTGCCTCCTCCTCGGCCATGCGCAGGTTGCACACCAGCGAAATCAGGGCGCTGTGGACGGGGAACCCGTCTGGAAGCTGCAAATCGTCAATGTCAAGGGAGCCGGCGGAGTCGATGAGGGATTGGAGCGCCTCGATCTGGGTGGGGCTGATTCGATGGGGGTGAAACCAACCCTGCAATGCGCACTCCATTGATCAGGCAGGAGTTATCCTAACGCGCCGAAAAACGGGCTGTCAACTGCAAATTCCCATGCCGGCAATGAAACTTCGCGGCTCCGATATCGTTTGAATGAAAGGCGGGGAATCCTGGTAGAATCCGGCTGCTCACCCCAATCCCCCCGATTCGGAGTGGTCCGATGACTAATCCACCGAGCGTTGCCCCCACGGCAGCCTCATCTCGCTCCGCGATCTCTCCGAAGCCCGAGCTCCCCTCCGACGAATTCCTCATTACCCGGATCCTGTCGGGCGAGACGGAGCTTTATGGGACACTCATCGGCCGCTACGAGCGTCCGATCGTCAACTATATCTACCGGATGATCGGCGATTACGACCAGGCGCTCGACCTGGCCCAGGAAGTCTTTTTCAAGGCCTACCGCTCGCTCGAGCGGTTCGACCCCTCTTTCCGGTTCTCCACATGGCTGTATCGCATCGCCTCCAACCGGAGCATCGATCATCTGCGCAAGCAGGCGCCGGTCCTGCTTTCGCTGGACGAGCCCTCCGAGTCGGATCCGGGAAGGCGGGAAGGGGCCATCCAGCTCAAGAGCGCCGCGCGTGGACCGGAAGACCTGCTCGCCTCCCGCCAGCTGGGCGAGAGGATTTCGATCGCCATCGACGAGCTGCCGGGGGCCTATCGCGAGCTGGTCCTGCTGCGTCACCTGCAGGGGCTCTCTTACGAGGATATCGCCCGCGTCAAGCGGCTTCCCTTGGGAACCGTGAAGAACCGCCTCTTCCGCGCCCGGGAGATTCTCCGGCGCCAGCTGGGGGAGTGATGGAGTCCTGCGCCCGTCTCGTCACGCTGCTCCCGGAGTTCGCGGAAGAAAGCCTGCCGCATCATGAAACCTCGCGCGTGCGGCTGCATCTCGACGCCTGCGAAGCCTGCCGCCGGCGCGTCGTGGGCCACCATCGCACGCTTGCCGCACTTGAGAGCCTGCCCCAGGTCGTACCGCCCGAGACGCTGCGTCACTCGGTCATGGAGCGCGTCCGCCGGGACCCCCTGCGCAAGATGGGGAGCCGCGACCACCTGCGCCTGGTCAAGGTCCTTTTCGGAATCGGTATCGGTCTGTTCGCCGCCTCGGTCGGCTTCGGCGCCGCGCTGATCTCGCGCACCTCGTGGATCTCGGGCTCTTTCGCCGAGCCGTCGCTTTTGACCGACTGGATGATTACTCTCGGACAGGCGGCCTTCTCGTTGTTGGCCGGGATCGCGACCGGATCGGAGATTCCGCCTCTTGCGACCCCTCGGGGACTGCTCGCCTGGCACGGCCTCTGGACCGTGCTTCTGACGGTCATGTTGACCGCCATGGCAGCCGGGTTTGGTGCACTGGCAACCGTACGGCTCCTCTCCCGTCGTCCCACGCGCTGATCTCTTCCCTCCGACACGCTTCTTCGACCTCGCTTTAGCGCCTCCTGCCGACCGCGACCCAAGTCGTTGCGTTCGTTGAGGGAAAATCTTTGACAATTCTTTGACTGCGCATTATA
>DASTZC010000140.1 GCA_035764505.1 Candidatus Polarisedimenticolia bacterium | reverse complement strand
GCGCCGTCTGCCGCCTTCGATCTGGACCGATTCGGGCGATCCCGGAATCGACGCCGCCGTCCGCGGGCTTCTCGCGCGGCCGCACGACATGAGCATGCTGGCCCGTTGAAATGTGCCTACCGGCAGCGCTCCTGGGAGCGGGTCGAGAGTCTCGCCGCGCGCCTCGAGGAGCTGGCGGAAGAGCCGCCCGCTCCGCCTGGAGAGTTCCTGAGCTGGGACCAGGTCCAGGTGCTGCCACGGGAAGGGATCGAGATCGGATCGCACCCTGTCGCGCACCCGATCCTGTCGCGCGTGTCGCGCCAGCGGGCACGATTCGAGCTGGAGCTATCGCGCCGGCGGCTGGAGGAGGAAAAGGCCCTCCCGGTGCGCGGCTTCGCCTTTCCGAACGGCAAGACCGGCGACTTCACGGAGGAGGATCTCGCCGCGCTGCCTGCATTGGGATACGAGTACGCGTGCACGGCGCTGCCGGGAACCAATCGACCGGAAAGTAATCCTTCTGCGGATCGGCGTGGGGGGATTACGGTCCGCGGTTACCTGGAGATGAAGCTGGAGCTGGGCGCTGAGCGACGTGCGGAGCTACCCTTCGCCGCGCAAGCTCGATTCGACGGATGCCCCCACGGCCTGGAGAAGGCGCGGCAGGCGAGAGGCATAGGCTCGCAGAGTGGCATCGACCATGGCGGTGCGGGAGTAGAGATCGCGAACCCGTGCCGCGCCCGCGGCCCCCAGGCGTTGCGCCAGGACGGGATCGCGCAGCAGCGAGGAGATTGCCTTGGCGAGAGCGGCGGGGTCTTCGGCCGTAACCAGCAGCCCGGTCTCCCCATCCCGCACCACCTCGAGGTTGCCCCCGATCCGGGTCGCGATCACCGGAATCCCCGAGGCCATCGCCTCCAGCAGGCTGTTGCTGGTCCCTTCCTTATTCCGCGAAGCCTGGACGTAGAGATCCAGGGTGCGGTACATCTCTTCGGGGTGCGCCACCGCCCCGGGCAGCTCGACGCACGACTCAAGGCGCAGCAGCGCCACCTGCTCACGCACCTTGGGCGCCAGGCTGCCGTCTCCCGCCAGGACCAGCTTCGCCTCGGGATGCATCGCATGCACCTGCTCGAAGGCCTGCAGCAGCGTGACGTGATCCCGATCGGGCTCCATGCGCGCCACCATCCCGACGCGTGCCGGTCGCCCATCGGAGCCGCTCGCGGGCGCGGGCCGGAAACGGTCGAGATCGATGCCGTTCAGGACGACGGCGATGCGTCCGGGATCCATTCCCCGGCTCACCAGCTCCTCCCGTCCCGCCTGCGAGTTGGTCACCATCAGGTCGCAGAAGGGCGACAGCAGGATCTCGAGGACGGCCCGTGGCCAGCCGCGCATCTTGGTCGTGCGGTGGGAGCAGACGATCAGGGGGGTGCGGTGCCGCAGGCGGCTCAAGCGGACGTAGAAGTTGGGAAGGAACATGAACGAATGGATGACGTCGAACCCACCCTGCCGCGCGAGACTTCCCAGCCCGGTGGCGGGGGAAAGATCCCAGCGCCAGCGCCGTGGCACCCTCCGGATTGGGATGCCTGCTCCCGTCAGCTCCGACTCCAGAGATCGCTCGCCTTCCAGCACGGCGATCTCGACGTTCCAGGAAGCCAGGGTCTTCAGCCCCAGCGCCAGCTCCACGCACTGACGCTGGGCGCCGGCGCGTTGCAGATCCTGGGTCACGAGGAGGACGGATGGCAAGCCAGCACCCCCGGATCAGACGGCCGAGCCCACCTTCGCTTCGGAGCCGTCGACGCACGCCCGGAACCAGAGCTCGAGGACCAGCACGGTCCAGATCTCGCTGCTCAGGCTGCGCGCTCCGCGCCGGTCGGCTTCGAGCAGGCGGTCCAGCCCGCGGCCAGAGAGGACGCCGCGCTGGCGCGTGCGCCGGTCCGACAGGATCTCGGTCACGAAGGCCTGCAGGTCGCCGCGCAGCCAACTCTTCAGCGGCATGCCGAACCCCTGCTTGCCACGCGTCACGACAGCCTCGGGAAGCCTTCCGGCGAAGGTCTCCCGCAGAATCCGCTTTCCCACGCCGCCGCGGTACTTCAATCGCGTGGGCATGCGGAAGGCCAGCTCCAGGACCTTGTGGTCCAGCAACGGGACGCGCAGCTCGAGGGAATGCAGCATGCTGGTCCTGTCGGCCTTCACCAGGATGTCATCGGGAAGGTAGGACTCCACATCGACCCGTTGCAGCCGTGAAATCTCGTCGCGGCCCGCTTCGCCCCGGTAGAGATCCCGCAGCCAGGCGTAGGGATCGTGATCGGCCGCCGACGCGAGCAGGTCGGGTTCGAGCAGCCACTGCATCGCCGGAGCATCGACGCTCCCCATGATCTCGACGTAGCGGTCATCGGGGGGGAGAGTCAGGAACCGCAGTCCCCCTCGCAGCGGGACCCATTCCGGAAGGCGCCGCTCCAGAGGTCCCAGCAGGAAGCGGCGCACCGCCAGGGGAAGGAGATCGGCTCGGTGCATGGAGCTTCCAAGGCGATAGGCATGGTAGCCGGCGAACCCTTCATCGCCACCGTCTCCGGACAGGCAGACCTTCACCTGGCGGGCCGCCACTTCCGCGATGGCGGCGCAGGGAACGGAGGAGGGATCGGCAAAGGGCTCGTCGAACTGGCCCACCAGCGACGGCAGCGCCTCCACCCCTCGCGGCTCGAGCAGATGCTCGGTGTGGGAAGTGCGGTAGCGCGTGGCCACCTGGCGGGCATACGGGAGCTCCGAATGGTCCGCTTCCGGAAAGCCGACCGAGAAGGTCTTCAACGACCCGCCTGCGGAGCCGGCCGCCAGCGCCACCACCAGGCTGCTGTCGAGACCGCCCGACAGCAGGGCCCCCACCGGCACGTCGCTGCGCATGTGGATGCGGACAGCTTCGGTCAGCGTGGAGTCGAGCTCTTCCCGCCACACGTCGGTGGGACGGCTCTCCACCTCCCGGGGCAGCCTCCAGTAACGCTTCTCCTCCGCCCGACCCCCCTCGATCACCAGGACGGAAGCGGGAGGAAGCTTGCGGATCGTCCGGAAGACGCTGCGGGGCGCCGGCACGTACTGATACGTCAGGAAATCCTTGAGCGCCGCCGGATCGATCTCCCTCCCGACGTCGGGATGGACGAGCAGCGATTTGATCTCGGAGCCAAAGACGATGGAGCGGGGGCCGAGATGATAGTAGAGGGGCTTGATGCCGACCCGATCGCGCGCCAGGACCAGGCGGCGATGCCGGGCGTCCCACAGCGCGAAGGCGAACATCCCGCGCAGCGCCGCAAGGAACTCGAGCGCCTTCTCGCGATAGAGATTGAGGATCACCTCGGTGTCGCTGCGATTTGAAAAGGCGTGGCCCTGCGCGATCAGCTCCTCGCGCAGCTCGACGAAGTTGTAGATCTCGCCGTTGAAGACGATCCAGATCGCCCCATCGCGCGTCGACATCGGCTGACCCCCTCCCCCGAGATCGAGGATCGAGAGCCGGCGGTGCGCCAAGCCGAGCGAGCCGTCGATGTGGATTCCTTCGCCGTCCGGCCCCCGATGACGGAGCGTCCACGCCATCTGGCGCAGGAGCTCCTCGCTGGCCGGGCGGCCGTCGAAGGAGAGATAGCCTGCAATGCCGCACATCTCAGCGCTCCTCGCGGGACCGATGGGACCGGCCGCTCAAGGCGCATCCTCGCGCGCTGGGCCGCCGCCGGCCTGCGCCGTCACGGTCGACGGCAGGAGACGGCGCAACCGCGCCATCTCCTCGGCCTTTGGAAGTCTCATCAGCATGACCAAGATCGGGAACAGGGCCAGCAGCGCAAGACGCACCGGGATGTCCCAGATCAGCGGCAGCGCCGGCAGCGTGAAGGAAGCTCCCAGCGGCAGCAGCGCGGCGAAGGTTATGCCGGCCAGCCTGCCCCATTCCAGCGGCAGAGGATAGTACTTCGACAGTGCGAAGAGTATCCCCGCCAGCTGCCCTGCGAAGGCGATCACGGTAGAGAGCGCCGCCCCGTACATCCCGAGCGGTGGGATGAGCAGGAAGTTCAGGATCAGGTTCAAAATGGCCGAAAGGGTGGAGAAAAGAGCGATAAGACGCACGCGGTGCGAGACTACCAAGCCGCTCCCCAGGCAGTTGGCCATTCCGCCGAGCGCATAGGCGAGGCAGACCAGCGGCACGATGCGTCCCGCCGAGTGGAACTCGGGGGCAGTGGCCACCCTCAGGAAGGGTGGGACGGCGACGCTGAGCCCCAGGGTGCAGACGGCCATCGAGGCGCCGAAATAAGTGGTGACACGC
>DASTZC010000139.1 GCA_035764505.1 Candidatus Polarisedimenticolia bacterium | reverse complement strand
GGAGAAATCGCGCCACCTGAGCTGGGAGGCGCTGCGCAGCGGCGGCGCGGCGCGCGACGACCGGCCGACACCCAGCAAGATCCTGGACACCAGCGTCATCATCGACGGACGCATCGCCGACGTCTGCGAGACCGGCTTCCTCGACGGCATCCTCCTGGTGCCGCAGTTCGTCCTGAACGAGCTGCAATACATCGCGGATTCCTCCGACCCGCTCAAGCGCAACCGCGGGCGCAAGGGGCTCGACATCCTGCAGCGCATCCAGAAGGGGGTCAACGTCAAGGTGGTGATCACCGCCGCCGACTTTCCGGAGGTGCGCGACGTCGACCTCAAGCTCATCGAGCTGGCCAAGCAGACCTCCTCGAAGATCCTCACGAACGATTTCAACCTCAACAAGGTGGCCCAGCTGCGCGGCGTCGAGGTGCTCAACGTGAACGAGCTGGCAAACTCCCTCAAGCCGGTGGTCCTGCCGGGCGAGTCGATGAGGGTGTTCATCATCAAAGAAGGCAAGGAGCCCAACCAGGGGGTCGGCTACCTCGACGACGGGACCATGGTGGTGGTGGACAACGCCAAGCGGCTGATCGGCAAGACAGTCGACATCGTCATCACCAGCGTCCTGCAGACCACCGCCGGGAAGATGTTCTTCGGCCGCTTCGAGACGCCGCAGGCGGTGGTGACGGAGGAGACCGACCGACTGAGGAAGAACGGATGAGGAGCGTGCTCCGCCGCCTCGCGGTGGCCGCCGCCCTGACCGGCGCCGTATCCGTCGCTCCTTCGCTCGCCGCCACCCACACCTACCTGATTCTGCCTTTCGAGGACTCCGCCCCGGAGCGCTCGCGCGACTGGCTGCGGGAAGCGATGGCCCTGTCGCTCGCCGATTATTTCCTGGGAGCCGGTCAGCACGTCATCGATCGGGAGGAGCGCCTGGCGGCCATGGAAGAGCTCGACCTGCCCGACTCCGCGCCGCTCACGCTGGCGACCTCGCTGCGCCTGGGCCGGCATTTCCGCTCGCGCGACGGGGGACAAGTGCCCGACCGCCTGGTGGTCGGCAGGTACTCGCTGGAAGACGGGCAGATCTCGGCCACCGCCCGGGTCCTCCGGCTCGACGCCAATGCCGCCTTCCCCTGGAAGGAGGAATCGGGAAACCTGCAGGACCTCCTGCACCTTCAACGCTCCCTGGCGCAGTCGCTGCTGCGCAGCGACTCGGTGGGGACGGGCAACCTGGGCTCGCATTCGGACGACGCCAGCGCCGGCCGCAACTTCCCGCTCGTGGCCTACGAGAACTACATCCGGGGGATGATCGAGCCGTCGCCGGCCAAGCAGCTCGGCTATCTCAACAAGGCGGTGGAGCTGTTTCCCGGCTATCCCAAGGCGGGCTACCAGCTGGCCCGGCTGCTGGCCCGATCGGGGAAAAAGAAGGAAGCGGAGGACGTGCTGAAGGGAATGACGGGAGAGCCGTCTCCCTACGGTGCCGAGTACCACGCCTTCAAGGGCACACTCGAGCTCGATGCCGGCCGAATTCCGGAGGCCGAGGCGGAGGCCAAACAGTCGATGTCAATCAGGGAAACCGCTGCCGGTCACATCCTCATGGCCAAGCTGGCGCTGTCCCGCTCCGATGCGGCGCGGGCGCTGCGTGAGCTCGACCGCGCGGAAGAGCTGGATCCCGACGACCCGGACGTCGACGCCCTGCGCCGCCAGGTCACCAAGACCCCCGCCCCCAAATCCTAGGATGCGCATCCGCCCTGACGTGGCCTAGCGGCGGCCGGAGCTGGTGGCGTAGCGGCCGACCAGGAAGGCGTCGTACACGCTCAGGACCCAGATCATCGTGGCGAAGAAGAAGAACGAGAGCCCGAGGATATCGCCGCGCTCTTCCAGGAGCTTCTCCACTCCAAGCCTGGGAAACAGGTGGAAGAACGAAGTGAGGCCCAGCAGCGCCAGCGCGTAGACCTGCCCCAGCACGCAGAACAGGAAGAAAAGCCCCTTGCCCGCCTGTCCGTTCAGCAGCTGCCCCCAGCCCGGCACCAGGGCGGAGGCCAGCGCCGAGACGTACGACACGCCGATCCCATCGAAGCCGCCGCTGCGCGCCTCGCCCTGATGGTAGGCCTGCGCGACGTTGTAGAGCAGGAAGAAGAGCAGCAGGAAATCGGTCGCGGCCAGTCCCAGGAACAGCTCCTCCTCCGAAATCGCGTAGATGTGCGCCACGTCGCGGAAGAAAGGCCAGGCCCGTATCAGGCACCAGTGCGCGGCGACCGCGAACACCTCGGTGAGGAACAGCAGCGCTCCAAGCCTCCACTGCCCGTTGATCACCTGTCCCGCGCCACACAGGAACATGGAGAAGGTCGATGCGAGCGGCGCGCTGAAGCGGCCGCCCGGGCGCAGGCTGTCCCGTCTCGATGCGCGGCGCGTCGCTGTCTGGACGGCGCGCAGGGTGCCGGTGGCGGTCTTCGAGCCTCGCTGCCGCAGCCCCTCCAGCAGGTCCTCTTCCTCGATGATGTAGTAATCGCTCTGCTGACCCATCAGAATTTCCCTCCGCTGCGTTGTGCCCCGCGGCGAGGCGAGATCCGTCCGAGGAGGGAATATAGGTCGCGCGCGCGCAGCCATCCACGGAAAGGCGCGACCTGCGTGGCGCTTGTGCTCGTGGCGAGGCCCTATCTCCCGCGCGACTCCGGAATCGTGATCAGCGGTCACACGGCGCGCCGGACCCCGGGGACAGGCGAGAGGCCCGCGCTCCCGGACCGTGCGTCGCGTGGGCAGACGGACGGATTCGGCTGTCACCGACGCTGACGCCTTGCGCAGCGGATGGGCAGGCGGCTGAGATTGGCGTGGCGTTACGAGCGCTTCTCGTGCGTCAGGATGAGATCGCGGAAGGTGTCGAAGAGCGGGTAGGAATCGAGCGGCCCGGGGCTGGCCTCCGGGTGGTACTGCACGGCCAGGATCGGCATTTCGCGATGCCTGATTCCCTCGACCGTGCCATCGTTGAGATTCAGCTGCGTCACTTCGAGCCCGGGCGGAAGGCGATCGGGATCGACCGCGTAGCCGTGATTTTGCGCGGTGATCAGGACCTTGCCGCTCGCCAGGTCCTTGACCGGCTGGTTTCCCCCGCGGTGCCCGAACTTGAGCTTGAACGTCTTGGCCCCCAGGGCGAGTCCCAGAATCTGGTGCCCCAGGCAGATTCCGAAAACCGGCAGTCGGCCCACCAGGGCACGGGCGCTGCGCACCACCGCGGTGCAGGCGGCCGGGTCGCCGGGACCGTTGGAGAAGAAGATGCCGCGCGGCTTGGACGCCAGCGCCGTCTCGGCGGGCGTGGCCGCGGGAAGGACCGTCACGTCGAAACCGGCGGCGTGGAGCCGGTTCAGGATGTTGCGCTTCATCCCCAGATCGTAGGCGACGATGGGGATGCGCGATCCGGAGCGCGCTCCCTCGATGGCATCGGAAGGCTCGAAGGGATAGGAGGCCGGGCAGGTCACCTTGCCGACGAGATCGATCTCGGCCAGCGATGGAGCGGAGCGGGCGACGATCGCCAGCGCTTCCACATCTCCCCCGGCGGGAGAGAGGACCCCTTTCATGGCGCCGCGCGAGCGGATGTGCAGGGTGAGCGCCCGCGTGTCCACCTCGCACAAGGCGGGGATCTGCGCTTCGACGAGGTACTCGACCAGGCTGCGCACCGATCGCCAGTTGCTGGGCGCGGAGCTGAGGCTGCGAATCAGGAAGCCTTCGACCTGGATCCGATCCGACTGCGGATCCTCCAGATTGACGCCGTAATTCCCCACCTCCGGGACCGTGAGCGCCACGATCTGCCCGCGGTACGAGGGATCGGTGAGGATCTCCTGGTAGCCGGTCATCGAGGTGTTGAAGACCACCTCGCCCCAGCGCTCCAGCGGCGAGCCGAAAGAACGTCCCGGGAAGACCCGGCCGTCCTCCAGGACCAGAACCCCTTCGCTCATCGCTCCTCCACCGACGGCTCGAAGGCCATCCTGCCTCCCTCCTCCCGCAGCGTTCCCACCGGATGCTCTGTCTCATGCACCAGAATCAGCTGCCAGCGTTCGCGCAGCGCCGTCGCCAGGATGCGCTTCTTCGTCTCCAGCGTGGTCAGCGGGAAGGAATCGAAGCCCATGATATAGGGAATGGGGACATGGGCAGTGGTGGGAACCAGATCGGCAGGAAAAAGCGCCGTGCGCCCCCCTCCTTTCATCAAGATACCCTGCATGCCGGGGGTGTGTCCCGGCAGCGGCAGCAGGCTCAAACCCGGAATCACCTCAACCT
Source organism: Candidatus Polarisedimenticolia bacterium (assembly GCA_035764505.1). NCBI lineage: Bacteria > Pseudomonadati > Acidobacteriota > Candidatus Polarisedimenticolia > Candidatus Polarisedimenticolia bacterium. Next base: position 7,528 of record DASTZC010000139.1, on the reverse strand, counting down.
CGCCTTCGATCAGACGAAGCCGTCCGTCCCGCTGCAGCGGCTCGAAATCCCGGGCGAGATAGCTGGCGCGAGTCCTCTCGTTGAGATGGGTGGCGAATTCCCACTCCGTCGCCTGAACCCAGTAGGTGGCGTTGGGAAATGCGGGCACCAAGCGACCCTCGGCGTCGGAGATGGTGGAGCCGCCGGCATGATCGAAGTGCAGATGCGTCAGGATGACCGTGTCGATCGACGCCGCCTCGACGCCGCGCCGGCCCAGCTCGCCCAGCACGCCTCCTTCCGAGCGCACCGCGTAGATCTCGCGCTCCTTCTCGCTCCACTTCTCCCCCATCCCGGTCTCCACCAGGATGTTGCGGCGCCCATCGCGTATCAGCAGGCAATTGGCGGCGAGCTCGATGCGGTTCTTCTCGTCGGCCGCCCTGACGCGGCTCCAGAGCACTTTGGGCACGATGCCGAACATGGAGCCGCCGTCGAGGCGAAACCGCCCCGCGGGGACCAGATCGACGCGAAGGTCTCCGAAGCGCATGGATCGTGCTCGCTCTATCTATAAGGATCGGGAGACGAGAGGGGCCAGGGCGCGGATCTCTTTCACCAGCTCGGCGAACTGTTCCGGAACCATGGCCTGCGCCCCGTCGGAGAGGGCCCTGTCGGGATGATCGTGCACCTCGATCATGATCCCGTCGGCCCCCACGGCCACCGCCGCTCGCGCCAGCGGGGGGACCCGATCGCGCCGGCCCGTGCCGTGGCTGGGGTCCACCAGGATCGGCAGATGGCTCAGGTGCTTGACCGCGGGGACCACGGAGAGGTCGAGCGTGTTGCGGGCATGATCGGCGAACGTCCTCACGCCGCGCTCGCACAGCATGATCCGGTAGTTCCCCTCCGCGGCCACGTACTCCGCCGACATGAGCAGCTCGTCCATGGTGGCGGCGATGCCACGCTTGAGGAAGACCGGCAGCTTCGATTTCCCGACCCGCTTCAGCAGCGAAAAGTTCTGCATGTTCCGGGCGCCGATCTGGATCACGTCGGCATACTCCTCAACGAGGCTCACCCCTTCCGCGTCCATCGCCTCCGTCACGATCGGCAATCCGGTCGTCTCGCGGACCTTGGCGAGAATCTTGAGGCCCGGCTCCCCGAGTCCCTGGAAAGAGTAGGGAGAAGTGCGCGGCTTGAAGGCCCCGCCGCGGAAGAAGTTCGCGCCTGCTTTCGCCACCAGCTCGCCGATGCCCAGCGCCTGCTCCTCAGTCTCGACGGCGCAGGGACCGGCGATGATGGCCAGCTGCCGGCCTCCCACCTCGCGCCCCCGGATGGAGACGACCGTGTCCTCCCCCTTCATCTCCCGGCTGACCAGCTTGTAGGGCTTGGTGACGCGGATGGCTTCCTTGACTCCGGGCATCGCCTCGAATTCTTCCGCCTCGAGCGGGGCCTGGTTCCCGGTGATCCCGATCGCCACCCGCTCCGCTCCCGGAATGGGGTTGGCCTTGTAGCCCATGCGCTCGATCTTGTCGATCACCGCGTTGAGCTCGGCCTGGGTCACCCCTTTGTCCATCACGATCAGCATGTTGTCGGCTCTCCACCGTCGCTTTTCTGGCGCGATGCGTATAATACCCGAGCCACGCCGGGGGTCGCAATGATCCTCCGGCGGCGTGTAGGGTGCTTGCGCGGCGGACCGAAAGGTTGACAGTCTCTGCGCAACCCATTTACACTGAGCACTTATCGGTGATTCCGACTCCTTCGTCCCGGAGATTCCAGGGACGGGCGGCCGGAGAACAGGCGCGTAGCTCAGGGGGAGAGCACTTCCCTGACACGGAAGGGGTCAGCGGTTCAAATCCGCTCGCGCCTACCAACCGTCGATTCGATCCGAAGAATTCCGAATTCCCGGCCACGTGGAGACGGGATCAGTCCCGCCTCCAGCCGGGCGATCTCTAGAGTGGCATGGATCAGATAAAAGTCTCGCTCCCCGACGGCACCCTCAAGCAGTTCACACGCGGCGTCTCGGCGATGGATGTCGCCCGGGCCGTGGGACCGCGTCTCGCGAAAGAGGCCCTGGTGGCGCGCGTCGACGGCCGTCTGGTGGACCTCACCACGCCGCTGGAGGGCGACGCCTCGGTGGTCATCCTCACCGAATCGCAGCCCGAGTCGCTCGAGGTCTACCGGCACAGCACCGCTCACCTGCTCGCCCAGGCGGTGCAGGAGCTCTTCCCCGACGCCCGGGTGGGCATCGGCCCGGTGATCGAGGACGGCTTCTACTACGACTTCGAGAAGGAGAAGCCCTTCACCCCCGAGGACCTCGAGGCGATCGAGAAGAAGATGCGCGAGATCGCGCAGCGCGACCTGCCGATCCGGCGGCGCGAGATCCCGCGCCGCGAGGCTCTCGATTACTTCGGCGGCAAGGGGGAGCACCTCAAGGTCGAGCTGATCGAGGAAAAGGGGGGCGATCCTGTCTCCGTCTACCAGCAGGGGGACTGGATGGATTTCTGCCGCGGCCCCCACCTTCCCTCCACCGGTCGGATCCGCACCTTCAAACTCCTGTCGATCGCCGGGGCCTACTGGAAGGGAAGCGAAGACAACGCGATGCTGCAGCGCATCTACGGCACCGCCTTCTTCAAGGACGCCCAGCTGCAGGAGCACCTGCATCGCCTGGAGGAAGCGAAAAAGCGCGATCACCGCAAGCTGGGCCCGGCGCTGGACCTGTTCAGCGTGGAGGAGGAGGCCGGACCCGGGCTGATCTTCTGGCACCCCCGCGGCACGCAGGTGCGCCAGGTGATCGAGGAGTTCTGGAAGGAGGAGCACCGCCGGCGGGGCTACGAGCTGGTCACCACGCCGCACATCGCCCGCGACAACCTCTGGAAGCGCTCCGGGCACTTCTCCTTTTATAAGGAGAACATGTACACCTTCGACATCGAGGAGGAGGGGTACGTCCTCAAGCCGATGAACTGCCCGGGGCACTCGCTCATCTACAAGTCCCGGCTGCACTCGTATCGTGACCTGCCGATTCGACTGGCCGAGCTCGGCACCGTCTACCGCTACGAGCGCTCGGGGGTGCTGCACGGCATGATGCGGGTGCGCGGCTTCACGCAGGACGATGCCCACATCTTCTGCACGGCGGAGCAGGCGCCGGCCGAGGTCCTGGGGGCGGTCGATCTCTGCCTGTTCATGCTGCGCACCTTCGGCTACAAGGACTTCCTGGTGGACCTGTCGCTGCGCGATCCGGAGCGACGTGAGAAGTACGCCGGCGACGATGCCGGCTGGGAGATGGCCGAAGGCGCGCTCATCTGGGCGCTGGAGCGGCGCGGCATCCCCTACCGGAGGATGCCGGGCGAGGCGGTCTTCTACGGTCCCAAGATCGACATCCGCATGGTCGACGCCCTCGGGCGCTCCTGGCAGGGGCCGACGGTGCAGTTCGACTTCAACCTGCCCGGACGGCTGGACATCCACTACCTCAACTCCGAGTCGAAGGAGGTGCCGGTGGTGATGATTCACCGCGCCGTGCTGGGGTCCCTGGAGCGCTTCTTCGGCGGACTGGTGGAGCACTATGCGGGCGCCTTCCCTCTCTGGCTCGCGCCGGTGCAGGCAAGGGTGCTGCCGATCACCGACCGGGTGGCCGATTACGGCAAGACAATCCGCGACCGTCTCGTGGAAGCGGGGCTGCGGGCCGAGCTGGACGATCGCAACGAGAAGATCGGTGCCAAGATCCGCGACGCGGAGATGCTCAAGGTCCCCTTCATGCTGATCGTGGGCGACAAGGAGGCCGCGGCGGGCACCGTCGCGGTGCGGGTTCGTCACCAGGGAGATCGCGGCTCCCAGGAGGTGGCCCCGCTAATCGAGGAGCTGCAGCAGCTGGTGAAGACCCGGGCCCTCGCCCCATGAGGCTCCCCGGCACACGGAACACTCTCTCCGGCCGGAGGATCCGGCCCACATTCCGGGGTGTGCATGGATAATGAGTCCATTCGAAAGACGCGGGTCAACGAAAAGATCAGGGCCCGGGAGGTCCGGGTAATCGGCTCCTCGGGGGCGCAGCTCGGGATCATGACTCCCGAGACCGCGTTGAGGATGGCGCAGGAGGAATCGCTGGACCTCGTGGAGGTGGCTCCCGAAGCCAATCCTCCGGTCTGCCGCATCATGGACTTCGGCAAATACCGGTATCAGCTGAACAAGAAGGCCCAGGAATCCCGCAAGAAGCAGAAGGTCATCGTGGTCAAGGAGGTGAAGTTCCGCCCCAAGACCGACGAGCACGATTATCAGTTCAAGAAGAACAACATCTCCCGGTTCATCGGCAAGTCGAACAAGGTCAAGGTCTCCGTCATGTTCCGCGGCCGCGAGCACCAGCACCGCGAGATCGGCCAGCGGATCCTGGATCGGATCCGGACGGAGCTGGAAGAGGTGGCCATCGTGGAGAGCCCGCCCCGCATGGAGGGGCCGTTCCTCTACATGCTGATGGCCCCCAAGCGCTGAGCGCCCCCGAGGCGCCTTTCGCCGGGAGAATCCCGGCCGGAGTCGAGTCATGCCCAAACAGAAGTCCCATCGGGGCGCCGCCAAGCGCTTCCGGATGACCGCAGGCGGCAAGGCCAAGCGGTCCCAGGCGTACAAGCGCCACATCCTTACCAAGAAGACGCGCAAGCGGAAGCGCCACCTGGACCAGGAAATCGCCGTGAGCCCTGCGGATCTCGCCAAGATTCGCAGGATGCTCCCTTATGGGTGAGCCGGGCTCCCGGCACGCAGAACAAGGGACGACGTCCGAGCGCCGTCCCCACGACGCAGGCAACGACAAAGGAGAGTCCCGATGCCGAGGGTAAAACGAGGCACGAAGCGAAGAGCGAAGCGCAAGAAAATACTGAAGCTGGCAAAAGGCTTCTATGGCGCGAAAGGGCGGCTGCACCGCATCGCCAAGCTGGCGGTGGAGAAATCGCTGCTTTCCGCCTACAAGGACCGCAAGCGCAAGAAGCGCGATTTCCGCAAGCTCTGGATCACCCGGATCAACGCCGCCGCCAGGACGAACGAGATCTCCTACAGCAGCCTGATGGCGGGCCTCAAGAAGGCCAACGTGGGACTGGACCGGAAGATCCTCGCAGAGCTGGCAGTGGCCGATCCCCAGGGGTTCGCCGAAGTCGCCTCGGTGGCCAAGAAGGCCCTCTCCCGATAACCGGAGCGCCCGGAAGCTCCCGCCGTCTGGGGAAGCCGGGGTCGCCCCTACGCCGAGGCCGGCCATGCTGGAACGTCTGCGGTCCCTGAAAGACCGCTTCGACTCCGATCTCGCCGGCGCTTCGCAAGCCGACGCGCTCGGCCGCATCCGCGCGGACTACCTGAGCCGCAAGGGCGGGGAGCTTTCCCTCCTGCTGCGCTCCCTCAAGGACGTCGAGCCCTCCTTACGCCCCGAGGTCGGCAGCTCCCTGAACGAGCTGAAGGCCTACATGGAGGAGCGTCTCGCCCAGGCCGAGGCGTCGCTGGCCGATGCCCGCCTGCCGGCGGATGCCCTGGACGTCACCCTGCCCGGCAGGACTTCGCGCGCCGGCACCCTGCACCCGGTCCACCAGACGCGGCGGGAGATCGAGGAGATCTTCCTGGAGATGGGCTTCTCGCTGGCCGAGGGCCCCGAGGTGGAGACCGACTTCTTCAATTTCGTCGCGCTCAACTTCCACGCCGACCATCCGGCGCGCGACACCCAGGACACTTTCTACCTGGAAGGCGACCTGCTGCTGCGCACGCATACCTCGCCGGTGCAGATCCGGACGCTGAAGGCGAAGCCGCCGCCGGTCAAGATCATCGCGCTCGGGAAGGTCTACCGGCGCGATTCCGACGTGTCGCACTCGCCGATGTTCCATCAGGTGGAGGGGCTGGTGGTGGCGGAGGGGGTGACCTTCGCCGACCTGAAAGGGACGGTGCTGACTTTCGCGCGGCGCATCTTCCGCGACGATACGCGCGTCCGCTTCCGACCCAGCTACTTTCCCTTCGTCGAGCCGGGGGCGGAATTCGACCTGAGCTGCGTCCTGTGCGCCGGGGCGGGTTGCGCCACCTGCAAGCACTCGGGGTGGCTGGAAATGGGCGGGGCCGGCATGGTGCACCCGGAGGTGCTGCGTGTCTGCGGGCACGACCCGGAGCGCTTCTCGGGCTTCGCCTTCGGATTGGGGGTGGATCGCATCGCCATGCTCAAGTTCGGCATCGACGACATCCGTCTCTTGTTCGAAAACGATCTGCGCTTTCTGGACCAGTTCCCGGGGTGACGGCGTGCGCTTCAGCGACGAGTGGCTGAGAGACTGCCTGGATACGCAGCGCTCCCCTTCCGAGATCGGGGAGACGCTGACCGGGGTGGGGATCCCGCTCGATTCCCTGGAGCCATTGCCCGATCGCCGCGACACCATCTACCACTTCGATATCTCCACCAACCGCCCCGACTGCATGAACCACCTGGGGCTGGCGCGCGAGCTCAGCGCCGCCGGGGCGGGAAGCCTGCAGCCGCCCGGTCCAGCCGCCGCGCCGCCGCCTCCCTCTCCGGCGCCGCTGGCCTCGGTAAAGGTCGAGGCGCCCGATCTCTGCGGCCGCTACTCGGCTCTCATCCTGCAGGACGTCAAGGTCGCCGATTCCCCCGCCTGGGTCTCGCGCCGCCTCGAGGCCATCGGAGTGCGCTCGATCAACTCGGTGGTCGACGCCACCAACTACACGCTCTGGGAAATGGGCCAGCCGCTGCACGCCTTCGACCTGGCGAAGGTGGCGGGGCGCGCCATCCGCGTCCGCCGGGCAAAGCCGGGCGAGCGCCTGACGACGCTCGACGGCGTGGAGCGCAAGCTGGATGCCGAGACGCTGGTGATCGCCGACGAGCGCCGTCCGCTCGCGCTGGCCGGCGTGATGGGGGGGCGTGATTCCGAGATCGGTCCCGCCACGCGGGAGATCCTGATCGAGAGCGCGCACTTCCTGCCGGCCTCGGTGCGCGCCACCGCGCGCCGCTTCTCTCTGCACACCGACGCCTCTCATCGCTTCGAGCGCGGGGCCGATCCCGAGATCACGCTCTCCGCCGCGGCGCGCTGCGCCGAGCTGATTGCCGCCTGGTCGGGCGGCCGCGTGGCGGCCAGCCTGGAAGACCGGCCGACCCCCGCGCGCGGCCGGACGATACCGCTGCGGCCCGACAGGGTCCGACGGCTCCTGGGGCTGAAGATCGAAGAGGACGTCATGCGCGACGTATTGCAGCGGCTGGGTTGCCGCGTCGATGCGGGCCGGGCGGAAGCCTGGAGCGTGGCTCCCCCGTCGTTCCGCGGCGATCTCGCGGTGGAAGAGGACCTGGTGGAGGAGATTGCACGCCACCACGGCTACGAGAAGATCCCCGCCACCCTCCCGCGCGTCTTCGTCTTCCCGGAGGGACGCTCCGACTCGTCCCGGGGGATCGAGGGCGCCGCCCGCGCGGCGCGCGAGTGCGGCTTCAGCGAGGCACTGAACCTGAGTCTGGTCCCGCGGGAAGGGAACCTGGCGTTCGGAGACGTCTCCGGAGGCGTCACGATTCTCAACCCGCTGACCGAAGGCTGGGACCGGCTGCGCTCGAGCC
>DASTZC010000138.1 GCA_035764505.1 Candidatus Polarisedimenticolia bacterium | reverse complement strand
CTCGCTGGATGAGCCCTTCCTGACGCGCTTCCCGCGCTTCTACGCCGCGGACATGACCTGGGAGACCGACGCGCAGATCCTCCAGTACCTGGACGCCATGCAGGCGCACGGCCGGAGCGCCTTCGTCAACATCGTCCAGCCGGCGATCCTCAGCGGCGACACCGCCACCATCCAGGCGCGGGTCAACGCCCTCAAGAGCCACCCCGCATTGGCCGGCTGGTACCTGTTCGACGAGCCGGAGTTCTACTCGGTAACGCAACAGCAGCTCGAGACGGCCTATCAGGCGATCAAGGCGGTCGATGCGCTGCATCCCGTGACCTTCGCGGCGCCGGGATTCGCGCCGGGGTATACCTTTCTAAATGCGATGGACTACGGCATCCTCGATCCCTATCCCATCCCGAACGCGCCGCCCTCCGACATCCTGACAAACCTGGCAAATGCCCGCGCGACCGGGAAAGCGTTCGACTACACCATCCAGGCGTGGGAGGCGGACATGAACCTTCGGTGGCCAGGCGACGTGCCCAACCCCACGCGCTTCCCTTCGCGCGAAGAGACGCGCAGCCTCTCGTATCTGGCGCTCAACGGCGGGACGACGAATCTGCTCTTCTACGGCTTCGGGGAGGCCCACATCGTCCCCGGGGTCACCTGGGAGTGGATGAAGACCGCCGACGTGGCCAACGAGCTGATCCGGCTGGGGCCGATCTATGCGTCCACCGATGCGCCGCTGATCGCAGTGGACCTTCCGAGCCTGCCCGCCGAGCTCGACGCCGGCGTGCGGCAATGGCAGGGAAAGGCCTACGTGACGGTGGTGAACAAGACCGCCGCGCCGGTCAGCAGAACCGTAACTTTCTCGGGCTGGTTGATTCAGAGCGCCAAAGAGGTAGTTGGCCAAAGGTCCGTAACGAGGACCTCCACGAGCCTCACCGACACCTGGCCGGCCTTTGGAGTCAACGTCTACGAGCTGACGATCGCCATCCAGGCTCCGACCAATCTCGTCGGGACACCCCTGGCGGGACGAGTGAACCGGCTCACGTGGACGGACAACGCGGCCAACGAGAGCGGCTTCGAGGTCCAGCGAGCGCTGAAGAGCGGCTCGACTTGCGGGACCTACGCGACGATCGGGACGGCGCAGGCCGCATCAGGGACCGGCTCGACGGTTACCTACAACGATGTCGGCACCGGCAGCAACGCGCCGCTCGCCACCAAGACCTACTGCTACCAGGTGCGAACGACGCACGCTCAGGGCGCGTCCTCCTGGGCCGGCCCCGTCTCGGTGAAGACGAAGAACTAGCGTCACTTCGGCCGCGACAAGGGTGACGCTCGTCTGATGGGGAGCTGGCGTGTACTCCCAGCTCCCCAACTCGACGCTCAGGCCCGGTCGGCCTGGGCCCGCATGGACTCTCGAGGGATTACTCCGACTCGCGGAGGAAACCCTCTCTCGGCGGCGCCTATGATACCTGGTGATTCGCCCTACTGAGGCTCGGCGGATTTCATGCCGGCGACCGCCATGCGGATCTTGAAGCCCTGATCGGGGCAATCGATTTCCTGGAAGCAAAACGGCGGACGGGGGGCGACACAATTCGCCGAAACACAGCCCAGATCGATCGAGCCGTCGGGATTGGGCGTGCTGAGGGCCCAGCATTCCCCGCCCTCAATGACACAGAAGCAGTTGAACGTGGTGCCGCTGCCGCTCGCCGGCTTCAGCATGACGGTATTCTTCTGGGCGCCGGGCTCCACCTTGGTGCCCGGATCGAGCCTGACCTTGCCGTCCCTGAAGACCCCGCCGGGAAACTTGAATTCTTTGATCTGGTTGACCTGCAGCTCATCCGAGGGCTGGTACTGCCCGCTTTGGGAAGCGCCGGGGCCCGGATTGCTCTGTGCCGTCTCGGGCTTCTGCGCCGGCGCTTCCTTCTGGACCGAGCATGCCACCAACAGAATCGAGACCAGGGCAATGGCCGCTGCCAAACGCTCTCGAGACATTAGTGTTCCTCCATGTCATCCGGTCGGGGTTTCGAAGCGGTGGAACATGCTGCCGAAGCTGCGCCAAGGTGAACCGCGGACTCTGATCTAGCGTCGACGACGCCGGCGACGCGAAGCCGGCCTTTGCGCGTCTCCTTCTCCCATCGGGGCATGCCGGTCGAGAATGGCCTGCATCCGGGAGTCGCGGCCCGATCGGCTCCTGCTCCGGTGTCCTCCGCTCGAGGCCTGGCCTCCTCCGTGACGACGTGCCGAGCTCGACGCCTGACCTCCCTCATGATGACGACCCGAGCTTGAGCCCTGCCCTCCGCCATGATGGCGCCCCGAGCCGGAGCCGCCTCCCGCGCGATGAGAATGGCTCCCATCGCGGCGATGGCCCCCTCCAGAGCGCCCGCCGCCCCGGGAAGCGCGCTGCGCCCCCTGGGTCGGGCGCCGCGAGGCTTCGAGGCGCCCCTCGCTCTTCTTCTCATAATCGAATTCCGGCAGCGTGACGCGCAGGAGAGGCGCGCCGAGAGCGCGCTCGATGGCGCGCAGGTCCACCTCCTCCTCCGGCGCGATGAAGGTGAAAGCATCGCCGGTCGCCTCGGCACGCGCCGTGCGTCCGACCCGGTGGATGTAGGCGTCGGGTGTCTCCGGGACGTCGAAGTTGATCACGTGCCCGAGCTGCTCCACGTCGATGCCGCGCGCGACGATGTCGGTCGCCACGAGCACCCGGTGCTTGCCCGCCTTGAATCCTGCCAGGGCCGCGGTGCGCTGGCTCTGGCTGCGGTTGCCGTGGATGCGCCCGGTCTCGATGCCGCGGCGCTCGAGGTACTGCGCCAGCTGGTTGGCGCGGTGCTTGGTGCGCGTGAACACGATCGCGTCGCTGACGACGTTGCGCTCGAGCAGCTCGGCCAGCAGCGCCGGCTTCAGATCGCGCCGCACGGGATAGACGGCCTGGCGGATGCCGGCGGCGGGGGCCGCCTTGCGCTCCAGGTTGATGGTCGCGGGATTGTGCAGCATCTCCCGGGAGAGCGAGACGATCTCGCGGGGCATCGTGGCGCTGAAGAACAACGTCTGCCGCTTCCGCGGCAAGCGTTGAAGGATCCTGCGTACATCCGGCAGGAACCCCATGTCGAGCATGCGATCGGCCTCGTCGAGGACCAGCACTTCGAGGCCCGCCAGCCGGGCATAGGGATGGCGCAGGTGATCGAGCAGCCGGCCCGGCGTCGCGACGATCACGTCCACGCCGCTGCGCAGGGCGTGCTCCTGCGGCCCCATGCCGACGCCGCCGAAGACGGCGGCGCCGGTGACCGGCGTGTGCGTCGCCAGCTCCTCCAGGTCCTCGTGCACCTGGGCGGCAAGCTCGCGCGTCGGAGTCAGGATGAGCGCGCGCGTCACCCCGCGAGGCCGGGGCGCGAGCCGCTGGAGGATCGGGAGAAGGAAAGCGGCGGTCTTGCCGCTGCCCGTCGAAGCACAGGCCAGCAGGTCGCGGCCTGAGAGGGCCGGCGGGATGGCCTGCTCCTGGATCGTCGTCGGATTCTTGAAACCGAGCTCATGGACACTCTTCAGGAGCTCGGGATTCAGATTCAGGCGCGAAAAGGGCATCAGGACTTGGAGCTCTTGGTCGCGCGGCTCATGAGGAAGTGCTGGGTCAGGGCGTTGTCGGTATAGAAGTCAGCGATGAGCGCCTCCATTTCGCGGCGGTAGGCAGCCAGCTTCTCGGGCTCGCCCTGCAGCGACTTGACCAGTTTGACCAGCGGCCCGGCGGTTTCTTCCATGAACTGGCGCAGGTGGTGAACGCTCAGCCCCGGCTTGTAGAGCACGCCCACCGTGAATTGCAAATCGCTCACCGCGTCGCCCAGGCGGGCGCGCACGACGTTGGGATCGCCCCACTGCTGGGGCGGCGCCGCGCCGGCGGGCGGCGGCAGGTACTTGCCGACCAGCTCGAAGATGCGCCCGGTGAACAGGTCGGGAGGCCAGGTGGAAAAGGCGATCCGCCCACCCGGCTTGAGGACGCGCAGCATGCCGGCCACCGCCACCTCGGGCCGCGGCGCGAACATGTGGCCGAACTGGCTGAGGACGACATCGAACGAAGCGTCGGGGTAAGGCAGGGCCTCGGCATCGCCTTCGGTGAACTCGATGCTCACCCCCGCGAGCGAGGCGTTGTGCCGCGCATGCTCGAGCAATGCGGGTGTCAGATCGAGAGCGCGCACCTGCGCGCCGGCGCGGGCGGCGGTGACCGCCACCGGTCCCGTGCCGCATGCGAGATCGAGAACCGCATCGCCGGACCGCACGCCGGCGAATTTCACCAGCGCTGCCGCGGGCCGCGTGGTCGCCTCCTGCAGAGGCGCGAAAAATGCCCAACCCTCACGCTGCGCTTCCTTGAACTTGACGAATGGATCCGTGCTGTTCATGTTCCCGCTGGCTCCTCTTATTCGGCGGGTGTCCCATCAGGGGGGTGGGTCACCGGGAAGCCGTATGATAATCCAGCTTGCGATCGGAAAACTGGTCGCGCGAGGTGGGCGGAGGCTCCCGGGGTTGTTAGTATGCAGGAACCCGGTCCCAATTCGTCAGGGAGGGTCAGTCATGACTCAGGTATTCTCCAACCTCGGCGTGACGGTCGATCGAAGACTCCACGAATTCGCCGATTCCTACCACAACGCATGCGACCGGCTCAAGAAGAAGAGTCTGAACGAGCTGTACGACGACGCACGAGACTGGATGCAGCACAACACGGGGAAAGTCATCGTGGGTGCTGCCGCAACCGGCTTTGTCCTTGGATGCCTTCTGCGGCGCTCGTCACGACGGTAAGAATCTTTCCTGCTGAAAACGGCATGAAGGCCCCGGGGCCTTAAAGTCCATGCCGTATCTATATGCGTAGGTCTTACTCTGGCTAGTCGAATTCATAACCGCGAATAGAAGTCAGCGTGGGACCGGTCAAACCGCCCTTCTTCAGAAAAAGTGCGAAAAAAATCGGGAACGCCACCACCCTTTGCCTTCCGTCTGCCTGGTAGTCTCCGACTCTGTCCTGCGGCTTTCCATGCCGAAGCACTGATCGCTGCTTGACGTTTCGAAGTCTTCCGACAACGGAACTCAATCCGTGACGACGTCCCCGATTTCCTGAAGCACCCGATACCTGCCACGCCCGGACCATTATTAATAACCCGGTTCGCAACCGGACCGGACGCTCCATCTTACTGAAGCGCCCGGCACCTGCCCCGAGCCCGGACCATTGTTCATAACCCGGATTCGCAGCCTGCCACCAGGCGCTCCATTTACTGAAGCGTCTGGCACCTCTCTTGGACCGGACCATTATTCATAACCCGAGCCATGAACCGGTATCCAGACGCTCCATCCTTTAGAAGCGCCCGGCACAAATCACAACCCGGAACCATGAAACCGGGAGCCGGACGCTTCTATTTTTAGAAGCGCCTGAGTGCCTGCCTACCGCGTCACTCGTCATGACGTGATACGACAATCTGCACCTCAGACGCTCCATACTCTCAAAGAACCTTTGCCTCGCAAGCCCGAGGCGATGATTACGAGAAGATGATACCCCTGGATATGGGGTGGGCAACTCGGGACAATTGCCCAGAAGCCGCGCGGGGATTGCCCTATGCGCGAAGGGGGTGATTGGCTGGCGGCGGCATGGAATCGCTGAAGGAAACGCCCTACGGTGGGAATACTAAGATCGTGTGCGAGGCACTGAACGGACGTTTTTGGATCAGGCCAGCCGCTCGAAGGCCACCTGCTCGAGATTCCTGGTGCCACCGAGAAAGGCGAATCGCATTCGGGCCGCATCGAGGAACTCATTGAAAGCCCGCAATTCATGCAACCGGTCGCAGAACTCGTCGAATATCAGGATGGTTCCTGGACGGATGGCATCCCCCAGATGGCGCAGGACATAGATGGTCGAGGAATAGAGGTCAGCATCCAGGTGGAGCACCAGACGCTCGTGCTCCGGAAGGATGAAGTCCGGCAACGTATCCTCGAACAGGCCGACGTGCAGAGCGATGCGCTGGTCGTCGAACCGGGGCGGCAGCTGGACCGAGAAAGTCCCTTTCGGCCGCGTCGTGTCCCAATCCTCCGGCAGCCCCTGGAAGCTGTCGAAGCCGTGCAGCGAAGCAAGCGGGTTTTGCAGCAGCCTGCTCCAGACCCGTAGCGACGCTCCCTGCCAGACGCCGAATTCCAGATACAGGATTCTTTCTCCTCCGATCCGCTCGGCGAGCGCCGCATAGAGCAGCTCCCGACCCGAGTACCGGGGTCGCGCGGAAAAACCCTTCGCCTTGAGCCATCGACCGGTTTCCAGGTAGTTGATGCAGGCATTCAGCGTTCGCAGCTGAACGGGCGTGACGTGCTCCCCCAGTCGGGTGAACGCCATTTGAATGCCCTGGCGCAGACGCGCCCGAAGGCTTCTGCCTTTGCGGGGCTGCTTCCAGGATCGCTCTCCCGTCCCGGCAAGACGCGCCTTTTCAGAGATTGATCGGTCCATCACCATCGCCGCGATTGATGTGAAAGGTCGGGCGGCTCCGATGAAGCGGGGCCAGCAGCGCGACCAGGGCCGGGGAAAGTGCGAGTACGAAATTCGAGGGACCGGACAGAAAGCCGGCCCGCTTCAAGGCATCGTGCCAGCCCTGATGGGATTGATTTGAAACGAGGATGTCCACCCAGCGCTCGCGCAGGAAATGTGCGGAGCCGCTCACGATCGACGCGATGTCGTCGGGAAGCGCCAGGCCGTCCACCAGGCTTCCGACACGCATTGCGCCAAACTGCTTATGGGTCTCGAAGGGAGTATCCAGAAGTACGGACCAGCCGATTTTTTCCCCGCCTCGGTTCCAGGCCAGCCTCAGGAAGCGGGTATCGTCCGCCGGGTAGAGCAGGTTCAGAACTTTCCGGTCCCGCACCGCGGCGAAGGAATACAGGGGAGCGCAGCGCTCCCAGAGGGTGTCGGCCCAATCCCCGAACTCCTCACACATGATTTCGACGCTGGCGTCCGTGGGCGTCGTGGATCTTGCACCTTTCATCCAGCTGGCCGCCTTCAAGGTTCGAATACCGAGCCAGCCGGCTCCTGAAGCCGCGGCCACATCGCGGACCGTGCGGCGAACGACTCCGTGGCGGAATACATGGATGTTGCGCAGGAACCGGTAGGCATGCTGCACGTCGTAGATGAACGGAATCTCGAAAAGCGTCCAGCCAAGACTCTTGAGCATCCTGGCGAGAGGCTTGTCCATTCCTCCCATTCCCAGGCAGAACAGCCGCGGCTCTTCCTTGAGGGCGCTCCGGAGCAGGGTGAGACCCACGGAAGCATAGGCCTTGTCCACGATCCCTTCGGAGATGGGCAGCCTGAGATGGGCGATGCGGTGCTTTTCACCGTAGATGGAGAATTCCTGGCGCTTCAGGATGAAACCGCCCCGAACGCTCTCCTCTTCGACCGCCAGGAACATGTCCTGGAAGATGTCCCGGCCCGGGAGCTTGGGAAGCCAGGGCGTCAGCGGATGCTCGGGAAACTCGAAATCGCTTCCTCCGGCGGCGAGGCGCCGGTTGAATGCCTGCACCGCGGGCACCCGATCTTCCGAAAAAGCTCGAATGCTCACGCTCAAGGGGAACTCACCGATTTCGAGCCCTGACCTTCCAGCTTCCGTTGCAGGATTCGGGCCACCGCCCCGAGGTCCGACATCGCGGCAATCTCATCCGGCTCGAACACCACCGAGAACCGGGCCTCGATGGCCATGACCAGATTGAGATGCTGCACCGAGTCCCAGCCATCCACCGTATCGGGTGAGGAGGCGGCCGCGACCCGGCTGCGCGGGACCTGGAACAGGTCGGCCGCCAGAGTCAGGATTTCATCCAGGCGGCTAGACATTGGCCGGCTCGCCGACGATCTTGAGCTGAAACCATTCCGGCAGCTTCACGTCACTCCTTTCCAAATCGAACCGCCACAACGTCCTGTCCCCCTCTTTCTCGACTTCCTCGAAGCCGTGCTCGGCGTAAAAGCGGGCTGCCGGCGGATTCTTCTTGGTGGGAATGAACCAGCCCTGCATATGCCGCGCCCCCTCGGTGCGCGCCAGATTCATCAGGTGGGACAGGAAGGCTGTTTCCACCGTGCGATTGATCACGCGACAGCTCAGGAGAAACGTGTCGATCTCGCACACCGGGCCCACACAATGGAGGATACCGACCCCGACGATCCCGTTGTCGGCGAACCGATCGGCCACCTGGATCGACAGAATCCGGTACCCGGGACGGAGCGCCAGGTCGGCGATTTCCTGCTCGGAATACCTGCGGGTCGTCAGGTTGAACTGATTGGTTTTGTTGATCAGCTGGCCGACGCGTGCCAGGGTGTCGGCATCCAGCCGACGGATGGTGGCCACCTGCTCGAGGGAGCGATAGAAGTCCTCCCGGGTCGCGACACCACTCTCCAGCTGCCGCGATTCGCGCCGGGCGGCGTAGAGCTTGCCTCGCTCGGCGTCCTCCGCGGTCAGGCGGACCCGCTGGAAGGCCGGGTAGTCCATCAATGCCGCGACTCGCGACCAGGGCTGCTCGGGAAGCTCGAGTACCTTGAGCTCCGGCAGCGCCGAGCGGACCTGCTGCCGCTCCACCGGGTTGTCATCGATCAAGCAAAGGGAGTCGAGGCCGATACCCAGCTCATCGGCGATCTCTTTCAGGTTTTCCGACTTGGGCCGCCAGTTGAGGCGCATGGCCGCGAATTGATCGGGACGAATGGCCATGCCCTCGTGCTTCGTCAGGGCTTCCAGCGCATCGGCCTCGTTGTTCTTGCTGCAGACCGCCAGGAGGATTCCGCGGCGGTACAGGCTCAGCAACGCCTTCTGGAAGGCCAGGTAGGGCGCTCCCGCTCCTTCGGAGCCGAGCTGGATCCCTGTCATCCCGTCCTCGCCGATGACCCCTCCCCACATGGTGTTGTCGAGATCCACCACCGCACACTTGGCGGTTTTCCCCGCCAGGGGGAGGAGGAAGCTTCGCCATGCCTCGGCCAGGTGAACCAGCTGGCCCGCGGAGATCGGCAGCCTGACCGCGGCCCACTTCTGCTCGTCTTTCCAGGCATCTTTCCCATGCCGCGAAACGAGCCCTTCATAATCGAGGACGTACACCCCTTCATGGATCCGTGACAGCGCCTGAAGAGACTGGTTGGCGCGCCGGAGTATCGAGCCCTGGCCATCCTCGCTCTGGGCATCGACCAGGCCGGCGTCCAGGAACGTAGGAATTTCCAGGTTGTGAATGACCAGATGCGCTTTGCTCGTCTTGCGGAAGGCGCGGATGAGATTGTCGAAATGCTCTTCGAGGCGGGCCGCCTCGGCGTGGAAGCGCCCGGCCGTCGACGCCGGGTAGCCGGACCACAGGTCCGGGGCAAGATCCCGGGTGTGGGCGGCAAGAATGACAAGGTCCGGCCGAAATGCGTACAAGGAGCTTTCGGGGTCGAGGATCTCCTGTGCGTAGGCGTTGAATGCCCCGACGTGAATCTGTAGATCGATGCCGGACACGCAGGCTCCGGCGCGCAGCAGCGGTAGAACCGGCTCGACCGTGAAGGAGCGGAGGACGGCAAGCCTCACCGGCTCCAGGGGAAGCTGGAGCGAGCGGAAGCAGGAAAGGATGTAATGGGCTGTCTGAGGACCCGGATGGGACTGCCAAAGCCTGTCCAGGTATGCGGCGGCCTCGTGCGGGTGGCTTTCGAGCGACTCATCCACCCGCCGGCGCAGGTCGGCTATTTGTTCGGCTTCATTCACGGCGGTGCCCTTTGGCCCTCCTCCAACGGGCGCCTGTCGGCGGACTTTCCTGGAATCAGCGTTTCCAATTCTGCCATTTTCCTCGGGGAAAGGGAACCGGCCCACAGGAAGCGGCCCTTCGGAAAGCACGAGGACGCGAGCCCCCGGAGGTGCGGCCGTTCGCAATTCGGTGAGGCTGTCCTAGAGAGGGCCGGGATCGGCAAAGCGGGATTCGGTCAGGAAGGACCGATCGGTCAGGCTCTTCAGGAATTCGATCAGATCGGCTCGCTGCTCCTCATCCAGCTCGAATCCCCCGATGAGGTCGCTCTTGTGAGGGTTGTCCCGGCCCACGCCGGCGTTCGGTCCGCCGACGATCGTCCTTCCCCCGGCCGCGTAATGCGCCAGCACTTCCTCCAGCGTGGCGATGCTGCCGTCGTGCATGTAAGGGGCCGTCACCTCCACGTTGCGCAGCGTCGGGGCGCGGAACCTTCCCATGTCCTCGTCCTTTTTCGTGTGCTGGAAGATTCCGGTGTTGTCCTCGGGGTAGAGGCCCACGCCGCCAAGGTTGTAGAGACCGGTGTTGTGGAACGTGGGAGCCAGCGGCTCCAGCCCGACAAAGGCGACCGGACCCGAGAAGGTGAAGCCTCCGTGGCAGCGGGAGCATTTCAGCTTATCGGAGAAGAACAGCCTCATCCCGCGCAGGGCCGATTCGGAGAGGGCAGGCTCTCCACGATAGACGAGCCGGTCGTAGGGTGCGTCCCCCGAGACGAGGGTCCTCTCGAACGAGGCGATGGCCCGGCGCACGTTCAACATGTTCACCGGACCGGGTTCCCCGGGAAAAGCCGCCGCGAAGCTCCGCGCATAGTCGGGTTTCGCTTCGATCCGCTTCAGGGCTTCCTCTTCTCCCGCAAGACCCAGCTCCACCGGATGCCGGCCATACATCGGAGTCAGCATCTGCTCTTCCAGGCGTGTCATGTCGGGATCGGCCCAGGTCAGGGTGGCGTCGTAAGCGGCGTTGGCGAGGCTCATGGCGCCGCGCGGATGGAGCTCGCCCGTCGACCCGACCGCCCGCGCGCGGCCGTCCGTGAAGGCGAGTGCCTGCCGATGGCAGCTGGCGCATGCGTAGGTGCCGTTGCC